>JAYRVV010000062.1:0-3052 GCA_041918415.1 Bdellovibrionota bacterium
ATAAAACCAAGCATCTTTGACTTTCTTAACAATAAATTTTCGATCAAGATACTCACACACCGTTTTTAAAGTAAAATGACCCTTGTAATCAACTGAGTATTCATGACCTTGATCAAGTATGAATATTTTTTTTTGTGATTTTTTTAATATAAAAGAAAATAAATGGCTCGTAAGTGTTGGAAGTCCTTCAAAGCGCTCATCGTAAACATATGATAACTTCTTTGTTCTAAGAACCTGATACCTGTTTTTGCAAAAAATCCAGTATTTTTGTTCAATGCCCAAGCGTCTGATTGATGCATACACTTGAAAAAGCGTATTTCGCTTGAAAAGCAGACGAATGACACTGCTTTCATTTTGTGTATTTAACAATGAGATTATTTCTTGTCTTAAATTGGTTTTTTTAACATTAAATTGATAAAAACCAATTTCTTTTGTTTGATCTTTTACGTAGACTTTGTATGCAAAGCTCTTTAAATCTTTTAAAGACATTTTAAGATTGGCTGATGCCATGTTTTATGAAATTTTTTCCTAAATAATAATCCAACAGAGACGTTGTGATCAGGTAATCAACCAAAGCATTGACAGAATCAACCTGTGCCGTTGTTAAATCAGCCTGATAAGTCAAAACGGTGAACGAGGTTGTTAAACCGGCTTCGTATTTTTTTTCTTCAAACTCCAATTTCTTTTTGGCAAGTTCTAATGTTTTTTGTGAAAGCAAAATCAAATCTTTTCCATACCGTGCTCTTTGAAGCAATTGCCTGACTTCATGGTAAATCTGCCTTTTCAATTGATTAAAATTGTTTCGCTCAATTTCACTTTGAAGTTTTATGATTCTATACCTTGAGCCTTTGGGGTTTGGTCCCATTGGCAACTCAAAATTGGCCATGAATTCAAAACCATCTGATCTTGAATCGAACAGTTCATTTAAATCCGAGCTAAGTCCTGTGCTGTTTTGTGTGTTGCCTCCTAACATGTAATATGAGCCTTCTATATCCAATTTGGGAAGTCTTTCGTGCTTTGATATTTTGGATAAAAGCTGTCGATTTCTGACCAATTCCTTTTGGCTTAAAAGGGCCTGATTGTTTGCATCCAGATCCCTTTCAAGATTAGTCATGTTGTATTCATACCATTTGATGGTTTTAGGGATGCTCAAAATCCAATCTGTGTTTAACAAGTCATGATCAGTTTTTAAACCCATGGCCACAACCAGCTCTCGTTTTTTTTCGTCATAGAGTTGCTTGGCCTTAAGTAATTCGAGGTTTCTAAATGACAACCTTTCTTGAATTTGTATAAGCTCTGTCTGTACTGACAAGCCCGCTTTGATTTTCTGTTCAACAAAGTCATGTTGTCTTTGCGTTAGTTCCAAGGCTGACCTTCTTGCTTCCAATGTTTGATTAAGGGCGAACAGCTCATAGTATTTTGTTTCTATGTCTAATATTTGCTTGGCCGTCGTTTCTTTTTCAAGGTGAGCATAGGCATTTTTCATGTGTTTTAAGCCTGTAAGCTCAAGGTAGTTCCTTGACCAAATTCCATTGTCCCATATTAAACTTCCCAGCAAAGGTTGCTTAATTCCAAACTCTAATTTTGATTGATAATACGGAGAAATCAGTGCATTGGCCGATGTGGTTGCAATCTTATCATTTGAAAAAGTCACATTTAGGTCTGATCCCAAGGGACTTAACCATTGAACCGCTGTGCTAATATTTTGGTTTTTGTATGTGATGATTTCAGCACCTGAACCGACATCTGTATTTAACAAACTGGGCGATGAGGACTGTTCAAAAGAAAAAGCATTGGCCCATTTAGGAAAATACGTACGACGAAGCTCCTGCCATTTATAATATTCCACCTGATGAGCATGTTTTGCATTTTGAATTTGAAAACTTGATTCCAAAGCCATCTTGACGCAGCCATCTAAGGTCAACTCCAGTTTAGATTGCTGCGCAATGCTAAGGTTAAAAAGACCATTAAAGATAAAAGTATACAAAAACAAGTTGTACAATGACAATTCGTGTAATGATTGAATTTGGTCTTTTATTTTTCGCAAGTTAACGATATTCTATACAAGTTACTTGGATCGATCAAATGATAGAACAATATAGACCCAAAATAAGACAAGACGCTCAAATGAACCAGGTTGATCAGTTCAATTACGCACTGGTTAATCCTGAAAATGAAAAAACCTGTTATTTGGATTCACTTGGCTATTTGATTGCTGAGCAGTTTGAACTTGGAGAAAACACGGTTAATTCAGTAAGGGATATTCTTAAGGAAAAATATCATGTCAACATTGACCTTAAGCAGCTGATAGATTTTGTCACAAAACTACATTCTCTTGATTTACTTGAGAAAGACGATGTGCTGACATCTCTTTCGCTACCAACGATTGATGCAGAAGAGTTAGAATTTAAACCACGACTTCGCATGGAAGTGTCCAAGGAAGTTGAGGAGCTTTATCAAAAAATAAGTGGTAAGACGGGTGTTTTTTATAGACTTGAGAAAAGAACATGGTTTTTGATTTTGTTTGGGGTTTTATTTTTCTTCATGCCTTGGAAGAAAAAAGCCTTTGGCCCTATTTTATTAAAATCGTTGGAAGACCATGACGTAAGAAGTTTAACATCAGGACGCATCGAGGAGGTTTTTGTTTTTGAAGGTGATTTTGTCCAAAAAGGTCAGGTGCTTTTACGCCTTGAGGGTTTTAGACCTGACATTCAAAAAAAACAGACAGAAATTAAAAAAATTGATGCTGAATTGGACAGACTTAAAAAAGGAGCCACAGCAGAAGAACTCAATGAAACAAAAAAGCAAGTTGAACTGGCCAAACAACTTGAAACCAAAGCCAAAGAAAAATACGCTAGGCAAAAAGATCTAAATAAAAAGGGCTTGGTTTCAACGCAGGATTTAGAAGACAGCCTGGGTGAGTGGAGGATCAAGCAAAAAGAACTTGAGCAAACACAGGCTAAGTTAAAACTTGTTCAAACTGGAACAAGACCTGAAATCATCAAAGCGAAACAGGCTGAAAAAGATTCATTAATTTTAGATTTAAAACTAC
>JAYRVV010000063.1:0-3791 GCA_041918415.1 Bdellovibrionota bacterium
GTTTTTATTAATCGGGCGTAGCGCAGTCTGGCTAGCGCAGGTGTTTTTAGGAGAAAAACACTTTTCTCCTCGCCCAACTGGCGAAGCCAGATTGGGCTCACCTCTTTGCGAACTGGATTGTCAGTGATATAGAGTTAAGTAGTTTTTTATCGGGGCGTAGCGCAGTCTGGCTAGCGCATCTGCTTTGGGAGCAGAGGGTCGGAGGTTCGAATCCTCTCGCCCCGACCAAAAATTGATTTGCGAGCTTGCGAGCAAATCATCAACCGAGGGATTCGACGAACGGACAGAACCGGGTACCCATCGAAGATGGGTGGTGAGGGAGTTCGGGCCGTAGGCATCTTTTGCTTGCAAAAGTGACCGGAGGGAATCCTCTCGCCCCGACCAAAAATTGATTTGCGAGCTTGCGAGCAAATCATCAACCGAGGGATTCTTACACACTTGGGCAGACCAAGACAAAAAACGGTCAATTGAAGACTTCTTATTTTTGAAGCAATTCTTTCAAGTATGGCAAAAGCAATTCAAACGCGCAAGCTCGATGATCGATGCTGGCTTTGATTTCAAAAGAAGCCTGGGCCAAGGTTTGGTTAATCGAGGGAACAAAAAAATGTGGGTCATAACCAAAGCCATGTTCACCCCTGGCGTGTTCAATGATTTGACCTGAGATTTCTCCCCGAGCCTGAGCTAAAACACCATCTTTTGAAGCCAAAACCAAAACGCAAACATATTTGGCCAAGACAGGCTTTTTAAAACCTCCATGCTGATGAATTTGTTCTATTAAATATCGATTGTTTTCAATGTCGCTCGCGTTTGGCTTAGAAAACCGAGCGGAGTAAATGCCAGGCCTGCTTCCCAATAGATCAAGCTCCAAACCCGAATCATCAGCCAAGGTCATCCGTTTCGTTTTTTTGGCTAGGCCAATGGCTTTGATACAGGCGTTTTCAAAATAACTTTGCCCCGTTTCTTCATCCAAGCTTAATCCCATCGATTTTGCATCAAGCAAATTAAAAGGAAGCGATGAAAGATGGTGTTTAAATTCTTTGATTTTGTTTGGATTGCCCGTGGCCAGTAAAAGCTCAGGCATGGTTTAAAACATCATTTTGTTTTTCAAAAACATAGTCTATGTTTTGGGCCGCAACGTTTAATAATTCGTGTGCCTTTTGAACGGAAAAGGGTTTTTTCTCGCTGGTTCCTTGAAGCTCAACCAAATCCTTATTGCTAAGCATGACAATGTTCATGTCCACATCACAATTGGCATCCATTTCATAATCAAGATCCATCAACAATTGACCATTTTTATACCCCAAGCTTAATCCGGCCACGTTGGATCGTATGGGATTGTTTTTGATTTTTTCTTGTTTGATTAATTGTCGCACAGCCAAACCCAAAGCCACAAAGCCTCCATTGATGGAGGCGATTCGGGTTGATCCATCGGCTTGCAAAACATCGCAATCAATCAAGATGGATCTTTCACCAAGCAGCTTTGTGTCAATGCTTGCACGCAAGGCGCGGCCGATCAGGCGAGAGATTTCAAGTGAACGTCCAGAAGGCTTGCCGCTTCTTGATTCCCTTTGATTTCTGGTGTGTGTTGATCTTGGCAGCATGGCGTATTCGGCACTGACCCATCCTGTTTTTTGATTCTGTAAAAAAGGAGGCACCTTGTCTTCAATCGATGCTGTGCACACAACCCAAGTGTTGCCCATTTGAACCAGGCAAGAGCCCTCAGCATGCTTGGTGTAGTGTGGGGTAAAAGTCAGTGGTCTTAAGCCGTTTGCGAGTCTTTCGTTCATCGCACATGGTCTTAGACAAGCCTGAAGCAATGGTCAAGAATGAAATTTGGGTAATTTTTAACTTGTGGTACTATCCATCACTTTATGAAGCTGGCCATCTGTCAAATCAACACCTGCATGGGCAACATCGCTTACAATGAAAAAAAGATGAGCCAGTGTTTAAAAGAGCTTCCCGCGGATGTTGACTTGGCCGTTTTTCCTGAATTGTCTTTGGTGGGTTATCCGGTCAAAGACTTTGTTTTCGAGCAAGGCTTTATTAAAACGGTAAACCAAGCCATGGATCGACTGATCAAAATGCATCCTCAAAAAACATTTGTCTTTGGCAGCATTGAACAAGACACTCAAAACCGCTTTTACAACGTTGCCGTTTTGGTTCACGAGGGTCAAGTGGTTCTTAAGCAAAGCAAAAGTCTTTTGCCCCAGTATGATGTATTTTTTGAAGGCCGGTATTTCTTTGAGGGTCAATCGCACGGCGTGTTTAAATTAAAAGACAAGGTGATTGGGCTTAGCGTGTGTGAAGATATATGGTCGGATGTTTTGGTCGACAATCGCTATGCCTATGATGAACAACCCTTAAAACAACTGACCGCATTGGGCATGAATTTGCACATCAACATTTCAGCTTCTCCCTTTGGCATACACAAACATCAAAGCAGACTGGAAGCGTTTAAAAAAACAATTGCTCAAACCCATTGTGATCTTGTTTACTGCAATTTGGTGGGTGCCAACGACGAGCTTGTTTTTGATGGCTCAAGTTGTGTGATCAACAAGGATGCTCAAATCACTCACCAAGCAAAATCTTTTGAAGTGCAAACACTCGTGTTTGATTTGAATCAAGCATCATCAAACCTACAAAATCAAATGAACGTTCAAGCGTCCATTCTAAGCGCACTGATTTTGGGCGTGAGAGATTTTGTTCATAAATGCGGCCAATCCAAAGTGTGGATCGGCTTATCTGGCGGCATTGATTCGGCTTTGTGTGCGGTCATTGCCCAAAAAGCCTTGGGCTCAAAACATGTTCATGTGGTGTTTATGCCAAGCGAATTTAGCAGCGAACATTCGAGACAAGATGCAAAAGAGCTTTGTCAAAACCTTGGCATTCAGCTTAGGGAGATTTCAATACAAAAAGTCTATGATGTTTTAAAACAAGAGCTCAATGCGCATTTTGAAAGCAAAAAAGCAGACAGCACCGAAGAAAACCTTCAAGCGCGCATACGAGGGCAAATGTTGATGGCCTTGGCCAACAAACATGGTGGATTGGTTTTAAACACGGGAAACAAATCCGAATTGGCCACGGGCTACTGCACGCTTTACGGCGACATGGTTGGCGCGCTTTCTGTTTTGTCTGATTTATACAAGACACAGGTGTACGAATTGTGTCGAGCGATCAACGCGCAAGAAGGTCTGATTCCTGATCGCATTTTAACCAAAGCCCCCAGTGCAGAATTAAAACCCAATCAAAAAGATGAAGACAGCCTTGGTCCTTACAGTCTTCTGGATGAGGTGTTATATCGACTCATCGAGCTTAAACAAAATCCGGATTCAATACAGGGTTTTGATTCAAGTACGGTTAGCAAAATACATGATCTGCTTATAAAAAGTGAATTTAAGAGAAAGCAAATGCCGGTGGGACTAAAAATTTCACAAAAAGCCTTTGGATTGGGGCGCATCATGCCCATCGCACAGAAAGCCTTATGAAATTAAAAAACGTCATCGTTGTGTATAAAAAAACAGTCTTTCAAGTTTATGGAAAAGAGAAAAAAGACAAGCGCTTTTTAAAACTGCTTCATCGCAATGATGTCACAGTTCGTCGTTTACCCTTGGTTCATCAAGAGCACGAGGCTTCATTTAAAGTTTTAAGAAAAGTGTTAAAAAAATTAAACCTTAATGTTCAATATGTTTATCGATCAAGCGCATTTAATGAGCGTTGGGCCGACTTGATCATCACGCTCGGAGGAGATGGCACTTTTTTGGAAGCAGCCTCCAACGTGTACAAAAAGCCTA
>JAYRVV010000064.1:0-9979 GCA_041918415.1 Bdellovibrionota bacterium
AACTTCCAAACCAATGACAGCATTGAGTTCCATGTTTATCCTTTTAAAAATTGTAAGTCTTGTTCCATGACGTAAGCACATTTTAAAAGTCGTTCTTCATCAAACGGCTTTGCAATTATTTGTAAACCCAAGGGCATGTGATCTGGGGTTCTTCCGCTGGGTAATGACAGCGCTGGAACACCGGCGATTGAAACGGGCACGGTGAAAACATCGGCCAAGTACATTTCCAGTGGCGAGTGACTTTTTTGACCTAAATCAAAGGCTCCCGTTGGTGTGGTGGGTGTCACAATTAAATCCACGTGTTCAAAAGCGTTGGTGAAATCTTGTTTGATCAAGGTGCGCACCTTCAGGGCCTTGGTGTAGTAGGCATCGTAATAGCCACTGGAAAGCACAAATGTTCCAATCAGGATTCTTCGTTTCACTTCGGGCCCGAAACCTTCGGTTCTTGAGCGTTCGTAGGCCTCTTTGAGGTTGATGACGTTTTGACTCTGAGTTGAAAAATGAACACCATCAAACCTTGCAAGGTTTGATGAAGCTTCAGCAGGTGCCAACACGTAGTAGCATGAAACGCCATGGTTGGCGTGGGGCAGGTCTATTTCAATGACCTTTGCACCCAGAGATTCAATTTTTTTTACGGTTTTGAGAAAATGTTCTTTGACAACCGGATCCATTTCACCTGGTAAAAAGTTCTCTGAATATCCGACCTTAACACCCTTGAGTGAGGTGAAGGTTTTAAGGGATGGGCTAACGCTGTGTTGGTTTAAATTGGCACTGGTTGAATCTTTGGGGTCATGGCCTGAAATGGCGTCATACAAATAGGCACAGTCTTCAACGGTTTTGGCCAGGGGTCCGACCTGATCCAGGCTTGATCCAAACGCAATGATTCCTCTTCGGCTGATCCGACCATACGTGGGTTTAAGTCCAACGACGCCACAAAATGCAGCCGGTTGACGAACCGATCCGCCCGTGTCGGTGCCCAATGCACCCAAGCACATATCCGCTGCGACGGCGCAAGCACTCCCACCACTTGAGCCTCCCGGCACTTTGGAATGGTTGTGTGGATTTTTAACGGACCCAAACGAAGAATTTTCGTTGGATGAGCCCATGGCAAATTCATCACAATTGGTCTTGCCTAAAATCACAGCGTCGCATTCTTTAAGTTTTGAAGAAACATGGCTGTCGTACGGAGCGATGAAATGTTTTAGAATCTGGCTGGCTGCTGTTGCGGGCGCACCTTTGACAAGGATGTTGTCTTTGATGGCGATGGGTATTGCAGTGAGCGGTAAAATTTGCTTGTCATCGATTTTGGATTGGGCTCGTTGAGCCTGTGATAAAACTTGTTCAGGGTCATATGATAAAAATGCATTAAGATCTTTGTTTTTTTCTTCTATGACCTTTAGATAATGCTGTGCCAATTCTTTGGCACTGATTTTTTTGCTTGAAAGCATTTCATTTGCTTGTCTTATTCCAAGATTGTCCAGTTTCATGGTCATTCATCCTGCGAAATGATTTGTGGAACTTGAAAATAATTTTCAAATGATTTTGGACTGTTGCGTAAAACCCATTGGACGTCCAAGCAATCTTCTTTTTGGTCCTTTTCCATGGGGGTTTTTGTGATTGAGGAAGTCACTTGATGACTTGAATCGATTTTGCTTGTGTCAACGCTTCCAAGCTGTTCGATCAGTCCCAATATGCGATTAAAGTCTTCAACGGTCTTGTCGATTTGGGATTTCTCAACGCATAAATGTGCCAGCTTTGCTATTTTTTCAATATCTTGAGTGCTTAGCATTTTCATTTCGACTTGGGGTATCATAATTGTCTGATCCAGGCCAGTTTTATACTTTGAAAACCTTGATAAATGAGGGTATGATTTCCCAAACCGAATCTGGAGGATTTTTATGAAAAAGTTTTTAATCATGATGTTTTTATCCGTTTTTGTCCTTTCCTGTGTACCCAAGACCAATCGGGTGGGTGTTGATACAGATGAGCCTTTTTCTGACACTGAAACTTCCAGCAAGGATCTTATGGCGGTGGCTGAAAAAATGACAGGTTCGATATTGACATTACCTGTGATTTCAAGTGCAAAAACACCCCCGCGCATCGCGTTTTCGGACGTTAAAAATGAAACCAATGAAATCATGAATAAAAACTTGTTCATTGAGAAAATGCGAACCTTACTTTTAAAGCACGCATCGGGGCGTATGGTGTTTTTAGATCGTGAAATTTCTAAAGACATACAAGATGAAAGATCTCAAAAGAGGGAGGGTGAGCTGACAAGTCAAAAATCAGCCACTCGTTCAGGCGCGGATTATTTTTTGACTGGCAAGTTATCTTCAATAGACAAAGTCGCCGGATCAAAGCGCTCAACTTACACTAGGTACAGCTTTAGATTGACCGACGCAGAAACCACAGACATTGTGTGGGAAGATGACTATGAAGTTAAAAAGATTGGTCAAGCGGGCGTCTACGATCAATAAAACTTTGTTGAAGTTTTTTGCACTCATTGCACTTACTTTTTTATGTACTTGCTCTGTAAGGCTTCCGTCCAATGGGGTGAAACAATATCAGCATTGCCAGTACGATTTAGCCAGATCCACGTTTGAGAAGAAAGCCGATCCAAAAAGCAAAGATTATTTGGTTTACAGGTTGGGCACTTTAAGCACTTCGTTGAATGCGGGTGATGCAGACAGTTCACTCAAGATCGCCAACGAAGCATTGTCATTGATGTGGAATTTAGAATCAGGCAAAGGACGAGGTCAGGCCAGTCTACTTAGCGCGGAATCAATCAAGTTGTTCAAAGGGGAACCGTTTGAAAAATCAATGGCGGCTCTTTATGCGGGCATCATTTATCTTAATCTTGGCGATCTCGATAATGCTCGTGCGGCTTTTCTAAAAGCCGATATGGCCATCAAGAAAACAAGTGAATCTGGACAAAACACAAACCAGTTGGCCATGTATTTGTTAAGCAAATTGTTTCATCAGCTAAATGAAAAAGACAATGCCGAAATTGCAATTAAAAAAATTAAAGTGGAGCATAATGGATATTTTTCCAAAGAAGCCATTGAAAAAGATAATGTTATTTTTTTGTTTCAACAGGGACAGGTTCCTTTGAAAGTGAGAGCTGGACCGGGTGGATCTTTGGTGCAGTGGATGATTAGAGGAGGTCAGCCTGTTTATAAAGGTTTTGTTCAGGTGGATCAAGGTCCAAAGCTTTATGGTCAAGAAATCGAAAACCTGGCAAAGCTGGCTCAGTTAAAAGAATGGAACAGTAAAGATACGATTCAAGCCACCAAAGGAGTGTTAAGAGAGGCGAGTGTGGCGGCAGCCGTCGTGGCCGCCGATAAGGCATCAAAAGATAAAGACGAAGTGGCGGGTTGGGTGGCCTTGGGCGCTGGTGTTTTTGCCTTGCTCAACCAATCTCAGGCGGATGTTCGTCAATGGGAGCTATTACCTGAGAGCATTCAAATGGTATCCAGTCAAATGGATGTTGGTGTACATCAAGTGCACATTCAATATCCAAATTACACACGATCGATGGCTCTTGAGATCAAAGATCCAAAAAAATTGCTTGTTTTTTTGATTTCACCTATTGCTTGTAACAACGTTGTCAAACCCATAGGCTATACAGCAAAGGAGTGAAAAATGGTAAAGACATTAATTTGTGCATTGGCTTTTTTCTTGTCGGCTTGTGGACCTTACCGTGTTGAAAAAAATGCCAGTCCAATGGTAGAAACTGAAAAAATCACGGCCTTGGATTTGGTGTTAAAAAATCTTAACGTTGTTAAGCACGAATCCACTGCTTTGCAAGACGGTCGCTTGAAGGTTCAAGTTTCGATGGAAAACGAAAGAAACAAAGACATTTGGGCTGACATTCAAATTGTTTTTCGTGATGACAAAGGTACTGAAATAGAACGCACAAGCTGGGAAGCCAAGCAGTTTCATCGAAGATCCGTCAGTATGTATGAAAGGGTTTCATTGAGCAGCATGGCGAAAGATTACAGAGTCATCATTCGCAAAGTGAAGTGACAATCACTTTAAATTTGATTTAAAATTTTTAAGAATATCTTGAACCGGCATGGGTCTGGCAAAATAGAAGCCCTGACCGAGTTCAACACCCATGCTGACAAGGGTGTCGAGGTCTCTTTTGTCCTCAATGCCTTCAGCAATGATTTCCGAATTCACTTTAGAAGCCAGTGAGTTTAAAAGCTTAAGCATTTCTTGTTTGATGGTGCTTTCGTGAATGCCGCTGACCATGGACAGGTCAAATTTTAAATACCTTGGATGCAATTCAACGATGGCTTCCAAGGTTGAGTAACCCGTTCCCGTGTCATCGATGGCGATCAGCATGCCAAGCTCACGGTAATAATTGATGGCGTCCTTAAAACTTGAGTAATTGTCGATGGCAAATCGCTCGTTAATTTCAAAGACAATGTTGTCAGATTTTCTGTTCACTTCTTTTAAAAAGTTTTTCAGATAAGAACCCCTGAACTGGGGATCATTGATGGTCGTGGGTAATGAATTAACAAAAATTTTACAATTGGAAGGTAAGTCTTTGGCAAAATACAATGCTTTTTTTCTACACAGTCTATCGAGTTCAAAAAACAAGCCAACATCTTTTGCGACGGAAAAAAGTGTGATGGGGTGTTCAAATGCAGTGCCACGTGGACCGCGTGTCAAAGCCTCAAAACCCATGAATTTTTGGTTGTGTAAATTGAGAATGGGTTGATAAACGGTTGTGATGTTTTCTTCGAGTATGATTTTTTGCAAAGTTTCTTTATTTTTCATTCTCGTTAAGGGCAACTGTATGCGAGCGATTTGTTTGGCATCTTCAATCAATCTGTAGATCAGTCTTCTTGGCCTGACCAAAGGATTATAAACCACCGAGGAGTAACCCAAAGCCAATTTAGGGTGAGATTTGGTGTATTTTGAAACAATTCTTAAAACAACAGGGTTGAGTTGTTCTTCAATTTGAAGTGATAAATCCTGAAAGTTGCTCATCAAACTCTCAGGTAAAGCCTTTTTATTTTTTTGGTTCATTGAAAAAACCATGAATGTTGGTATACCAAGTTCGGTCATGGCGATGATGTCTTTGCTGTTAAATTTTGTCCCCCTTAAATTGGCTATTTCTTTGGCGATTCTTTTTAGTGCGTCATCATAAGCCAAAGGACCTTCCGATTCTTCGATGCCGTCAAGTCCTGAAATGGAAATCACAACAAGTCCCAAACTTTGAAAATTGGTCAGATGCTCTTCAAGCTTATCCATGACCACGATACAATGTGGGAATCCGGTACATGAATCTATGAGTGTGTTTTTTGCCATCACATTGAAAATCCTAAAAGAACTTTACCATGTTAACAGTGTTTGTTGTTTTTTTAAAGCACTTCTGCAGGTTTTTATTTTTGGATATACCTTGCCCACATGGCATTTTTCAAAAGAAAGAGATGACAATGGGTGTAAATAAAAGAATAAAAATAACAGGAAAAATGAACATCAACATGGGTAATAAAAGTAACACACTGATTTGCTGGGCTTTGGCCTGGGCCGTGTTGAATGCTTGTCGTTTAAGCTCCTTGGATTGAAGGTCAAGGTATTCACCAAGTCCAGTCCCCATCTTCTGGGATTGTGACACCATGTGTGATAGTGTCAGTAAGGTTTTACTTTTGGTACGAAGGGCCATCACTTCAAACGCGCTTTGCCTACTAAAGCCAAGGGATAAATTTTTTTCCAATCTGAGCAATTCATCGTGAAAGGGTCCTTGGGCCTCAAAGTTTTTGATGTGTTCGATGGCGTTTAAAATATCCAATCCTGCTAGCAATGACAGGTGCAACATGTCCAAAAAAAACGATGATTTTTTTTCAATGATTTTTCGATTTTGATGTGTTTTATATTGGATGTATAGGGTCGGCAATGCAAACAACAATAAAGCCAACAGACCAAATGCAAAATTCTTTTCAATGAACGCAAGGATCATCATCAAAACACTTAGTACATAGCAAGGGTAATAATCACGGCTTTGATTTTGATTGAGAACAACCTTTTCATCATCTTGGTGTTTCTTCGCAAGTGTTTTAAAGACATTGAGTTTTGCAAGCAGTTTTAAAAGCATTGTGTGAAGATGAAGATTTCGTAGGGCGTTGAGCATGATCAATGTCAGTAAAAAAATAAAAACAAATACGATCATTTCAGTACACCTCCATGTTCGACAATTGAATCACCCAGATCAAACCAATGGCCAAAGAAGCCATGCATCCATAAAGCACGTAACGACCCAATTGTGTTTGTAACAAAGGGTCTAAATGGCCAGGTAAGAAAAAATGGCATACACCCAGAAAGACCAAAGGCAAAAAACAAGCAACGTAGGATTGTGTTTTGTTTTGTGCCGTTAAGCTGGACAACTTTTCTCTGATTTCAAATCGATGCCTTAATACGGTGATGATGCCTGCCAAAAATTGCGTCAGTGGCGCCCCAAGCTTTTGTGACAGCACCATGGATTGAATGAAAATATCCATCTCGGACGTAAGCACCCTGTTGCGTAAATTGATCAGTGCACTTTCAAATGAGCTACCCATTTCGTACTCTTTAAGAACATGTAAAAATTCCTGTGAAATTGGTTTTGGATGAAATTGAATGGCGGACTCAAGGCTGTAATATAAGGAGTGACCCGCTTGAATGGATGATTGCATGGAATACAAAAATGGCAGAAGCTGTTTTTCTATTTTTTTGATTCGTCGTTTGTGCATCCAACGTATCCATTGGTACAACATCAAATGAAACAATGGACCAAAAATAAAAAAAATCATCCAAGATCTAAACACAATGGCCATCAATAGAGCAAAAGCCAGTAGCAATCGAAGGATCATTTTTAGCGTTTTGAGTTCAACGAGCATATAGTTTTGGTCAAGCAGGTTTTGCAGTTTGATGGTCTGAGCATTTTCATATTGAAGGATACGGTTGATGGAATTTAGCTTCAACCAAAGCAACAAGATCCAAATGGATAAAAATAAAATAAAAGTGGAAATGATTTGCATGCTTGGACTCAAAACAACACCTCTCTGATTTCTTGTTCATGATTAAGAAATGAGTAGGGCATTCTTTTTTTAAACTCCAACGATTTGGTTTCGGGTGAATATTCAAAAAGTTTATGTAATAAAATGACATCGTTTTCTTTTGCGCTGATTTCGCTGATGTCCAAAACAACACGCTGGCCATTGGGTAGCCTTGATAAATACACGATGATTTCAACGGCGCTGGCGATTTGGTCTCGAATGGCCTTTAATGGCAAATCATATCCCGCCATCAACACCATGGTTTCCAATCGGGTTAAAGCATCCCTGGATGAATTGGAATGCAAGGTGGTCATGGAACCATCGTGGCCGGTGTTCATGGCCTGGAGCATGTCAAGGGCTTCAGCTGATCGACATTCTCCAACGATGATACGATCCGGTCTCATGCGTAAGGCATTCTTCAGCAAGTCCCTGATGGTGATTTGTCCCTTGCCTTCAGTGTTACAAGGCCTTGCCTCAAGCGAAATCACGTGTTCTTGATGCAGTTTTAATTCAGCGGCGTCTTCTATTGTGATGATTCGATGCTTGTGTGAAATCAAAGAAGACAGGGCGTTGAGCAATGTTGTTTTTCCGCTTCCTGTGCCTCCAGCAACCAGAATGTTTTTTCTTTTTTCAACACACATTTTTAAAAAGCCTGCCGCTTTAAGATCTATGCTTTTGTTTTCAATCAATTCCGGAATCAAAATTGGTTTTTTTGAGAATTTTCGAATGGTGACAGTGGATCCATTCAAGGCCAATGGAGGGATGATGGCATTCAACCTTGATCCATCCGGAAGTCTGGCATCAACCATGGGTGAAGACTCATCGATCCGTCTGCCCAGCGGAGCGACAATGCGACCGATGATGTTTCGAAGAGATTGTTCGCTTACAAATTGAAGTTCTGTTTTAAACACCTCTCCTTTTTTTTCGATGTAAATGGTGTCAAAACCATTGACCATGATTTCGGTCACCTGGTCATCTTGAAGCAATTGTTCCAATGGCCCAAAGCCCAGCATTTCATCAATGACCTCATTAACGAACTTAAGGTTGTTGATCAATGGTTTAAATGCGTCTTGCTTGCTCAAGCACATTGGGATCATTTCAATAAATCTATTTTTTAAATTATTGGATTTGATTTCATCCATGGACATTCTTCTTAAATCAACCATGTTGATGAGTTGTTGGTGAACGAACGATTTGGCTTCGTGAAATAGTGTCATGTTCATGGTCAATCAAAAATTGAAAACTGATAGGGTTTTTTGTTATTTTGATGTTGTGTCATAAGCCCAAGCAAATGCGTTTGCATTGGGCTTACGGAATCAGAGCGATGTGGTGTGAGTGTGACAAAAAATTCAGACTGGTTGTTTTGAAAAGCCCTACTTTTAAAAAGTTCTCCGATGATGGGGACCTGTCCAAGTAGAGGAACCTTTCTAACATTTTTTCTGTCTCTGGTTTGCAACAGACCGCCAAGCACAATGGTTTGTCCCATTTCCAGATCGGCCGTTGTTTCAATGTGATGTTGAGCGATGCCCGGTATGCCATCCACGCTCAAACCCGCATCTATGTCACTGACTTTGATCAACATTTTGAGAGTGACAGATGAATGTGGATTTATTTTGGCCAAGATTTTAAGTTCAACCCCATAAGGTTTAAACATCACATCCGCAACACGCTCGGACAATAATCGTATGGGTATTTCTCCTCCAGCCAAAAAGGAAGAAGGCACACCATCTGTGCACAGTAATTTCGGATTGGATAAGACTTTGGCCACGCCTTTTTCAGATAATGCTTTAAACTGCACGGTGAAATCTTTGCCAACAATGCTTGATGTTTGAAGGTTAGAGTTCTGTGTTTGCATCATGCCCGATGCGCTTAAATTCTCTGGCCATTGAATGCCGTATTGTTTGCTGTTGTTTTTCTGGACCTCAAGAAACTTCACATCAACCAAAATCATTGAAGATTGATTTTGGTTCTGGCCAACATCTGTTTCTATCAATGGGTAAATGTTTTTTGCGATGATTAATGCTTTTTTGATTTGTGTTTTGTCGCTTAAATGACCTTTGATCCAAAGCACCTGACCCTCTTGATTTAGACTGAGTTGTGCGTAGCCTTGTTCAAAAAATTTTCTTTCAATGGTTGATTTTAAAAAGTTCAACACCTTTGGGTTGAATGAACTAAGGTTTGCGATATTGCTTTGCTGACTGAGCGACAAAATTTTTCTTAAATCTTTTGGGGAATACACTTGACCCTCGATTACAATTTGATCGTTCTGCAATCTGGTTTTGACACCTTTGGTTTTTGAAAGCATGTTTTGAACTTGTCTAAAGGAAAGTGTTTTTCGTTGTATGACATTGAATTGCATTTGTTTTTTCTGATGGTTTTTTAACCAAATGGTCAGCATGCTTTGACCTGAGCTAAGGCCAGTGATGGTAAGGCTGGATGTTTGATCGTTGGCCCAAGCATCCAAAACCGCTGGATTTTCGATCGCCACCTTGACCATGCCATCCAATCTTAGGTTTTTTTGTTCGCCCACATAAAGGCTCAACTTTGCATTGGCGCTTGAGGCCATGAAAAGAAGTGTTAAATATAAAGAAGGAATCAATGTTTTGTATTTGTTCATGTACGAAGAGATAGCAAAAGCCTTGCCAAACGTATTTTCAAATAAATTCAACATGTTGCATATTTATAACAGCCAGGATGGCGTTTGAATTTCGGTCGATGGTGTTTCAAAACCAGTCGTACAAGACAAAAAATGCTCTGGGTTTTAATTTTTTAGCTTGAAACTATCGTGACTTTAAGAAATATTGCTTACATGGGACTTAAGTATGTGGTTTTTGTGTTGTTGTTCTCGCTCTCTTTGCTCCCTTCTTGTAAGCGTTCAAGCCAAAATTTAGAGGTCATTAGAATTGCGGCGGTGGATACCTTTTCAGGTTTTC
>JAYRVV010000065.1:0-1713 GCA_041918415.1 Bdellovibrionota bacterium
GTTTGTTCTGTGTTTGTTTTCGTTGGGAACATTAACGTATTCAGTGCTATCCAGAAATAAATCGCTTAACCATGAAAGCGTTTGGGATGTGGTGAAATCTCTGGAAAAAACAAACATGTTTAACCTTGAGCCTGGTCAAAGCGCGTTTTCACACAGCGCTTTGTATAAGGTTAGAGTTAGGCGCTTGACCGACCTTAGCGAAAATGAGCAAACCATCGCAAGGTTCATCCTTAAGTTAGAACTTTACAAAGCCCCCTTGGGTAAAAGTTGGGTTGAAAACCAAATTGAGTTAGGATTTTTAAGAAGTGAAAGCTTAGCTGGATCTGGTCCCTTGCAGTTGGTTGCCTTAAACAAGAAGTGATAAAGGAGTTAAAATGACCTGGAGAAGAAAAAAAACCATTGTTTACATCAAAGAACAAGTTTGGTTTTCTTTGGAGATTGTGACCAATGCGGTGGCCATGTTCTTAATCATCGCGTTTTTGTTGTTCATACCTCCAATGACAAAATTGATGGGCTATGAATCACTGTCAGTGACAGTTTCAAATTCGTTCTTAACATTGGTCGCTTTGAAGTGGCCTTTGGTGCTTGTCGGTGTTGGTGTATCAATTTTAATAGGAATATTGCAAAGCCATCGCTTGTTTGGATCGGTCTATGCCATCATCAAAGTGCTCGACGCTTTCAAAGCAGGCCAACTCACGCATCGGGTAAGGCTACGCAAATACGATTACCTCAATGACTTGGCTCATGCCATCAATGTCACGCTCGATCAACAAGAGGAGCAAAGAAGACAGTGGATTGAAAAAATCGATGAAGTCATCAAAGAAAAGGACTTCCAAAAACTTCAAGCAGTCAAAGAGTCCATGCATGGACAAAAACAAGGTTTATAGACATGTTTTTGAAATCAATCAAAGGTTTTACCCTCATTGAGATGATGGTGGCGCTGGTACTTTTGTCGATTGGCATGCTGGGATTTAGTGCCATGAGTATTTTAATGGTGAAAGCCACCCGAACCGCCAGCACGGCGGACGAAGCGGCAACCATTTCACAAAGTACCATCGAAACATTAACGGCCATCACCTGGGCCAATCTTGGGACCGATACAGCCATGCCTGCACCCAATGGACTTAATAACGCGCAAGTCCGCACAGAAGGACCGCTGAACCGAAATGGTGAAGCAGAAGGAACTGGTACGGGGCCCTATCTTTTTTACCGTCATGTGGTTGTGTGTTCAAACACAACATCAACCGTGGCGCCAGGGGCTTCGCCGGATTTATGTGCCACAAGCATCACGGCAAGCAATAGACCGGCCACTTTATCTTGCAGCACGATTACACCAGCCTTAACGGCCAGAGAGAAAATGATACGTGTTTTGGTCAGTTGGCTAGATCGAAATGGTCAATGTAGGTATAAAAACAACGACTCCTTATCTTTTCAGTGATGTAAGGGGTCTGTAGAATAATTGGCCATCTTCTTCGTTGTCACTCGCTCGCCTTCCTCACGCACCCCTTAAGTGCGAGTTCTCGGAAGTTGTTCTTGTGCTCGCCAGCTCGCACTCGAATCTTTCAATTTTGCCTGCGATCAATGGATGCTCGCTCGCTGCCGCCTCGAATATGGCTCAATTATTCTACAGCCAAAAAAACTGTATTTTTCTTCACTCCCTTTATGGGTTTGTCGACGGAAGAGAGTTTGAGAAATTAATTTTTGAAGATTGAA
>JAYRVV010000066.1:0-4957 GCA_041918415.1 Bdellovibrionota bacterium
TGACCAAACATAAGTGGCAAAAAATGTGTTTTTGATGGGGTCAAGGGGTGCATTTACGCCACACTCACCAGGCTCATTGGCGATATTGTCACCGTCAATGTCAGAATTGATAGATTCGCAAGAGGCGTTGGTTAAATCACTGACCAAGGGGCGCTCTTGATGAATGGCGTAGGAGCCAGAAAATTCAATGCCCATTGTTTCTTTAAAATAATAAATGTAACGACCTTGGATGAGTTCATAAGTGAGCAGTTGATGATCGGCCATGATGCCCAAATCAAAAGCCAACTCGTGCTTTTTGTTTTTTGAAAACATTCTGTTTTGAACAACGTCGACGTTCCTTAGTCGGTATTGACCGATGTCGGCATCTTCATCCTGATCTTGAGCGGATGCGTTTGAAAAAATGCTTGTCAGCATTAAAAAGTACAAAAGTGACAAAAGACGAGCTTTGCGTTGAAGAAGTCTTTTGTGAATTCTTAGCATCTGTATTAAAACCTAACAAAATACTAATCGATTGCCAACTAAACGCAAAAGAAAAATGCAAAGAAAACAAAAAGATATTTTGGTTCATGGAAAAAAAGTTTCATTTGTTCACGTGAATTTATTTAGGGTGATTAAGCGTTTTTTAGATCAATATGATTTACTGCAAAAAAAAGCTAAATGGCTGGTTTGTGTCTCAGGTGGTGTTGATTCAATCGTGTTGTTTCATCTTTTAAATGAGTTTAAAAAAAATCACGACATCAATATCTCCATGGTGCATGTGGATCATCAAACGCGCGCAAATAGCCATAAAGATGCAACGCTATGCAAGCATTTAGCGAAGCAGCACAATTGTCCGATCTATATTCGAAAAATAAATTGGAAAAAAAATGAAAAAGTCTCTGAACAAGTGATGCGAGATAAACGCTATAAGTTAATCAATCAAGTGAAAAAAATCAGTCGATCGGATACGGTTTTTTTGGCACATCACTTAAATGATCAAGTTGAAACATTTTTAATGAGGATGATTTCATCGACGCATTTTATAAGTTTAAACTCAATTGAAGAAAAGCGGGATCATTTTTACAGACCTTTACTTGGCGTTGCCAAAGAAGACATACTTAAAGAGGCCAAAGGCTGTCATTTAAAAT
This sequence comes from Bdellovibrionota bacterium, assembly GCA_041918415.1. Taxonomy (GTDB): domain Bacteria; phylum Bdellovibrionota_G; class JALEGL01; order JALEGL01; family JALEGL01; genus JAYRVV01. The sequence goes on from JAYRVV010000066.1 coordinate 1,128, forward strand.
GGCGCGAAGATCAAAGCAATGAAAGCGATCAATTTTTAAGAAATCGAATTCGAAAAGAATGCTTACCCAAAATGATTCGCCTCAACAGTAGTTTTTTAAGCAACATCAATGAAATGGCCAGATCGATTCAGGCATTTAAGCAATACATACAAAAAGAGGCTTTAACTTATTTGAATAAAAGTCTTAATAAAGATAAAAGTTTAAACGTTAAGAACGTATTAAAAGCACCCGAATATTTACAAGGTTTTATTTTGACGCAATACTTTAAGGACATTCATCAAGTTATGGTGAATCAGGCCCAAATTCAAATCTTGCTTAAAAAATTGAGCGATCAGGGCCATACGGGTCAATTGTCGGGCAATTGCTTTTACTTCATTGACAAAAAGCGTTTATTGCTTAAAAAACGCAGAATTAAAAATTAGGTTATAAGATTGGCAAATATTGGTTACAATGCCAGGCAGCGAGGTTTTTTAAGTGAGAAATAATAAAAATATATTCATGTGGGTTTTATTGGCTTTAATGTTTGGTATGGTGGTGCAATCGGTTTTGCGATTCAAAGAGCCGCTGGCCATGGAGGTGTCATACGGTCAGTTTCGTGACTATGTCAGGCAGGGCTATGTGGAGTCGCTTGCGATTTCAGGCAAACAAATCAAAGGCAAATATCACAACGCAATCAGCAATATGCCTGAGCACATTCAAGGCAAAACCTTCGTGACGAGTTGGGTTGGATCAGGGGATGAGCTGACCAAATTTTTAGAAGACAACAAGGTTTTAAATTTTCAAGCGCAGGTTGAAGAAAAAAATCAATTTTTCCAACAATTGCTCCTATCGGGCCTGCCTGTTTTGTTGATGATATTGGTCTTGTTTTTTTTGTTTCGACAAATTCAAGTGGGTGGAGGTAAAGCCCTGAATTTTGGAAAATCCAGAGCCAAACTGCTCAATGAAAACGAGAAGAAAGTTACGTTTAAGGATGTTGCCGGAATTGATGAGGCCAAAGAAGAGCTTGAAGAAATCATTGAATTTTTGAAAGATCCAAAAAAATTCACTCGTTTGGGAGGAAGAATTCCCAAAGGTGTTTTGCTCATCGGTAGTCCAGGAACAGGAAAAACGCTTTTGGCCAGAGCCATTGCCGGAGAAGCAGGGGTTCCATTTTTAAGCATATCGGGATCTGATTTTGTTGAGATGTTTGTGGGTGTGGGTGCATCCAGGGTGCGCGATTTGTTTGAACAAGCTAAAAAACAAGCACCTTGCATTGTTTTCATCGATGAAATCGATGCGGTTGGAAGGCACCGAGGCGCGGGTTTAGGCGGTGGACACGATGAGCGTGAACAAACCTTAAACCAATTGTTGGTGGAGATGGATGGTTTTGAACACAATGAAGGTGTGATACTGGTTGCGGCAACAAACAGACCGGATGTGCTTGATCCTGCCTTACTCAGGCCAGGTCGATTTGATCGACATGTGATTGTGCCAAGGCCTGACCTAAAAGGCCGTGAGGGCATATTAAAAGTTCACACCAAAAAAGTCCCTTTGGATGCGAACGTTGATTTGACCAGATTGGCCAGGGGAACATCGGGCTTTACAGGTGCGGACCTTGAAAACATGATCAATGAGGCCGCCTTGCTTGCAGCCAGAAGCAACCAAAACAAAGTTACAGAAATGAACATTGAGCAAGCCAAAGACAAAATCATGTTGGGTAAAGAAAGAAAAAGCATGCTCATTTCAGACGATGAGAAAAAAATCACCAGTTACCATGAGGCTGGGCACACCCTGGTGGCAAAAAAACTTCCTTTGGCGGACCCTGTGCATAAAGTCACCATCATTCCAAGGGGCATGGCTTTGGGTCTGACCCATCAAAGACCTTTGGAAGACAAATACACATTGAATCAAGAGTATGCTGAAACGACACTCTCCATTTTGATGGGAGGCCGAATTGCAGAAGAGATCATCTTTGATAAACGCACCAATGGAGCCAGCAACGACATTGAGCGAGCCACGGATCTGGCACGTAAAATGATTTGCCAATGGGGCATGAGTGATGTTTTGGGCCCGATGACGTTTGGACACAAAGATCATGAAATCTTTTTGGCCAGAGAAATATCTCACCAAGCTAACTACAGCGAAAAGACGGCTCAGTTGATTGATCAGGAGATCCAAACCTTGGTGATGAGAAACTACGAAAGGGCCAAGAAGATTTTGTTGGAAAACAAAGATGCGCTCGATCGTATTGCGATGGCCTTGCTTGAGTATGAAACGCTTGATGAGGGTGAGATCGAAGATTTGATCGCCAACAAAGCGCTTAACAAAGTTAAAGTACAAAAGTCTCTCGACAACGAACAAAATGATTTGCCCCTGATGCCAAAACCTGTCATGGGTTGATGAGTGAAGGACGAAATACTTAGAACCGTACTGGACATTGTAGACGTTTCATTGGTGGCCTTCATGGTCTATGCGATCGTTCGACTCATACGGGGAACGCGCGCGGCTTACATGTTGTTGGGTCTTTCCATTGCGATCTTGATTTATTTCGTTTCATCGTTTGCCGAACTGAACACCGTGCATTGGTTGCTTTCAAGCTTGTTTGACAACATCTTGTTGATCATCATTGTTGTGTTTCAATCGGACCTTCGAAAACTTTTGACACGCATTGGTCGTGCGCCTTTGCTTTCCTTGCTTAGAAAAGAAGAAGACTACACTTACGTCGATGAACTGATTGAAGCTTTGTATCACCTGTCAGCCAAAAAGATGGGTGCTTTGTTTGTGATCGCAAAACATGCCAACGTGATTGATCACTTGGACATGGGTGTTCAAATTGATTCGAAAGTGAACAAGGAATTGTTATTTAGCATATTCACAAACCAATCACCCATTCACGATGGGGCCGTTGTGATTGAAAAAGGAAGGGTGATGGCGGCCGGGTGTTTTTTACCGCTTGGTTTAAATGAAACCTTTAATCCTCAGTGGGGCACGAGACATCGAGCGGCGATGAGTTTATCCAAAGAAACGGATGCCTTGATTTTTGTTGTGTCTGAAGAGAAGGGATGGGTGTCTATCTTTCATGAAGGCAAAATCATACAAAACGTACCCAAACAACAAATCAAAAAACACATCATTGAATTGCTCAACACTCAAGATGATGTTGTGACGACTGAGGCCGTCATTTCATGAAAGCCATCTTTCATCAGCCTCATTTAAAAGTTCTGTCGGTTTTAATTGCCATTTTTTTATTTAAATTTGTACAAAATGAACGCAAAGTTGAAGTGCAATATGTGGTGAATGTATCCATCGTTAAATTGCCGGTGCATCTAAGACTCGCCAAAGATTTTGATCCACAGGTTAGAATTCATGTGAAGGGATCAAGATCAAAGATCAACAAAATCGACGTCAAGAGCATAGAGTCACTGAGCATGGATTTTTCAAATGCCAAATCGGGAGTGAATTCAATATGGTTTCATGAAGAAGATTTCAATCTGCCTTTTGGCGTGCACATTTCACGAATCATACCGCAGGTTTTAAGAGTTGAAATTCAGGCAATGTAGAAAAATACAGTTTTTGGCTGTTGAAGAATTGCACCATATTCGAGGCCGCAGCGAGTGAAAAACCGCAGCATACAGGGTTGGTATGTGAGGATTTTGAACGAGCGAGAACGAAGAAGATGGTCAATTATTCAACAGCCCTATTGAAGACCAAGTGGACATGCAGGGTAAAATCCATTAATAAGTCCTCATGAAACTTTTTGGAACAGACGGTATTCGCGGCTTGGCCAACCAAGAACCCATGACCATTCAAACCATTATGCAAGTGGGGCGTGGCGCAGCCTGTGTATTTAA
>JAYRVV010000067.1:0-17487 GCA_041918415.1 Bdellovibrionota bacterium
AAAAATAAAGTGCTTTGGGTCGATTGAAACAGGTGAATATTTGCTTTGTTTTGGATCATCTTTGATCACCAATGTGGCGAGGGCACGATGCTGCACATGAAATTGAAATGCTTCATTAAGATCGATGTCACAAATAAAATCGCAATTGATGATCACGAAGTTTTCCGTGTGGATGAAAGATTGCATATTGAAAATGCCGCCGCCAGTTCCAAGCAGTGTGTTTTCAACAAAGGGCGTTACATTCGGGTATTTTTTTAAAAAGTTCAGATGGTTTTTTTTGGCATGAAACACATTGGTGCAAAACGATTGAAGGCCAAACGATTGAAGGTATTTGAGGGTGTGGTCAAACACCGTTGCGTTCAAAAAAGGTAGCATGGGTTTGGCTTGATCATTGGTCAAGGGTCTCATGCGTGTTGAAAGACCGGCGCCCAAGATCATGGCTTGTTGGATGTTAAGTTTATTCATCCGTTTAAATCCATTCATTCATTGGCGTCAATCTCGTATGGTTTGGTTTGCTCAATCAATTGCTCCAGGTGAGGAGACAATTGTGTTTTAAGAATCTTAAGCTGGTCAACATCATGAAGTGTTTGAAGCACATAACTTAACGAACGAGGAATGTATCTTAAATAATTGGGATTGTTTTTGACTTGATGGATGTAAAAGAAACGACCTGCGGCTTTAAGGTTTCTGTGTAGGCCCATCAGATGAAAAGACCATGTAAAGCCTTCTAGGCTTAATCCCATATGCATTTTCTTTTCCTTACTCATTTCATGATAAAAGCCGATCAGTTCATTTTGAAGATTGTTTTGAAGACTGACGTATGAATCTCGTAGCAAAGACGCTAAATCATAAAAAATCGGTCCATGGAGTGCATCTTGAAAATCAATGACGTAAACGTTTTCGTCTTTGATCATCAAGTTTTTGCTGTGATAATCTCGGTGTGTGATGACCGTGGGCCATGATAGGTACATTGGGCTTAGTTTGCACAGTTCACTGAAGATGTCTTGTGTTTGCGCCATCGGCAGTTTTAAGTGTTCGGTCAATGCTTGATCCACAAAATGTTTGAATTCCAAATCATAGAGCGTTCGATCAAAGGTGTTCTCGATGTTTGAGTTGGCTTTGATTTGATGAATTTTAAACAATTCAATCAGCGCTTTTTCATAATAAAGTTTCAGCTTTGGTTTTTCCAAATGCCTTTGATGAAACAGTTGAAGGTCACCCAAATCACTTAAAAAAATCACTTTTTGCTCATCACAGTATGAAAGTATGGTGGGTGCGGCGATGTTGTTTTGAGCGAACAGTGTTGCAACGTTGATGAACGTGGCGCCTGCGGCGTTGTTGGTTTTTCGAGCGAACTCTTCAGAATTGTTTTGACTGGCAGGAAGCAACATGACCATGAGGGTGTTGCCATGAGCATCGCCAATGCGAGTGTATTGTCTGCTCGAGGCATCCCCGGGAAGATGTTCAAAGTTTTGTACATTGAAATTAAGCATGACGTTTTTGATGGCCTTTAAAATGCGTTCGTTCTTGCCTTGCATGGAGTTTAAAATAACAGGATGCAAAAAAAGGTGGTAGAGTTTCTTGTAAGACAAAGGCAAATAAGTTAGAGAGGTTGGCAAATGAAAAAGATTTATGTGCTTGATACCAATGTGATTTTATTTGATCCGCAATCTTTTCTAAAGTTTGATGACAATGAAGTGGTGATCCCCATCACCGTGATTGAAGAGATCGATGCTTTTAAAAAAGACGCCAGCGAAATTGGAAGAAACGCAAGACAATTTTCAAGGATGCTCGATGACTTGCGTAATGGTGAGGGGCAATTAACCCATGGCGTAAAGATTAAGCAAGGCGGAATTGTTCGAGTGGAATTGGGCACCAAAAAAGACAAATTGCTTGAGCAAACGTTCAGTAAAATACAAGCAGATCAGCGCATTTTAGAAATTGCATTGTCTGTCAAAGAGAAGGCAAAACCTACGCCGGTGATTTTTTTAACCAAAGACACCAATCTTAGAATACGTGCCGATGCCTTTGGTTTGGATGCAAGAGACTATGAACCCAACAGTGTTGACATCGATGAATTGTACCTGGGCTGGAAAAAAATCACACTTAGCGATGAGCAAATCAGCGAATTGGTCACCAAAAGAGAAATTCAAGTTGACGGCGTTGAACACCGTCCCAATGAATTGTTGCAAATAAATAGCAAAGACAGCCAAGCCGTTGTGCTTGGGCGCGCCTTGGGTCAAGGCAAGACCATCAAAGCCCTTTCAGAATTCAAGCGACCTGTTTGGGGGATATTCCCAAGAAATTTGGAACAAACCTTTGCCATGGATTTACTGATGGACGATTCCATACAGTTGGTTACCTTGGTGGGCAAGGCCGGCACAGGTAAAACGCTTTTGGCTTTGGCGGCCGGTTTGTACAAAGTGGTTGAAGAACAAGTTTACCATCGTGTGTTGGTGTCCAGGCCTGTGTTTCCTCTTGGTAGGGACATCGGTTTTTTACCCGGGGATTTGGAAGAAAAACTCACGCCATGGATGCAACCCATATTTGACAACATAGAATTTCTCATGAGTCTGTCCAATAGCCGAGAGAAGAGACGTACGCGTGGCAATTATCACTACAAGGAATTGGTTGAGTTGGGCTTGATTGCCATTGAGCCTTTGACGTACATCCGAGGTCGTTCGATTCCTTCGCAGATCATGATCGTGGATGAAGCACAAAATTTAACCCCACACGAAATCAAAACCATCGTCACACGCGCGGGTGATAACACGAAAGTGATATTAACCGGTGACCCTTATCAAATAGACAATCCTTACGTTGATTCTTCAAGCAACGGTTTGACCTACGTGGTTGAGCGCATGAAAAATGAATCCATCAGTGGTCACATGACATTGGTCAAAGGTGAACGTTCCAAATTGGCCGAATTAAGTTCAAACCTTTTGTAATAGATGCAAGCTTACAGCTATTTTATATGGGGTAGTTTGTTTTTGACGGGTCTGATTACTTTTTTGGTTTTAACAAAGCCTTGGCCAAAAAAGATCATTTTTGCACTTTGTTTTTTGGCTCTGGTTTTAGTGGTTTTAATGTCTCTGGTCTGCTTGATCTTGTATTCACATTACAACTGATTGGTTTAGGTTAAGTCATGTTGACTTTGGTTAAAAAAATGTACTATAACCAGCCGTTTTTCGTGTTCTAAAATTAAAGGTAAAACGTATAACATGTTTGAATTATTAGAAAATAAATTGTCCAATGTGTTTAAGACACTCAAAGGACATGGCAAAATTCGTGAGGGTAACATCCAAGATGCGCTTTTAGAGGTGAAAAAGAGCCTCCTTGAGGCGGATGTGCATTATCGTGTTGTGCAATCGATTGTCGATCAGGTTAAGAATAAAGTTTTGGGTGACAACGTTCTTGAGGGTGTGGACCCCAGCGATCAGTTTATCAAAGCGGTGCATGATGAATTGGTTCGTGTATTGGGAGAAAACAGCGCTTCAATGCCAAGGCCCAAAAATGGTCCGCTTAAAATTCTGCTCATGGGTTTACAAGGCAGTGGTAAAACCACTACAGCCGCCAAACTTGCACTTTATTTTAAAAACAAAGAAATGAAAATACCCCTTTTGGTTCCCTGCGATTTGCAAAGGTTGGCAGCCGTCACTCAATTGAAAACATTGGCCAGCACACAGGGCTTGAAAGTGTATGAATCCGATCAAAGCACTGCGTTGGGTGTGGTCAAGGCCTGCCAAGCTTCAATCGAACAAAGGGAAGTCAACGCTCAGGTTGTTATTTACGATACGGCCGGAAGATTGGCCATTGATGATGATTTGGTTAAAGAGCTGGTTGATGTTCAAAGGGCTGTTGATCCTGATTTGACCTTGTATGTACTTGATGCAATGGCAGGTCAAAGCGCTTTGGGTGTTGCCCAGGATTTTTCAAAACATGTCAAAATCGATGGAGTGATTGCCACCAAAACCGATGGCGATGCGCGTGGTGGTGCCATATTGTCACTGCAATCCTTTTTAAAAGCCCCTGTGTATTTTTTAGGCGTAAGCGAAAAAATGGATGGTTTGGATGTGTTTCATCCCACACGAATGGCTTCGAGAATTTTGGGCATGGGTGACATTGTCTCTTTGGTTGAAAAAGCAAAAGAAGTCTTTGATCAAAAGAACGCCACTGAGATGGCCAAAAAAATGATTAAAAACCAATTCACCATAGAAGATTTCATGACACAAATGGAACAAATTTCCAAAATGGGATCCATGGAGGATTTGATTAAATATCTTCCTGGAGCAACCGGGCTTAAGCAAGCACTGGCTGGAGGCCTCCCTGAAAGTGAGATGAACAGAACTCAGGCCATTGTACGGTCAATGACAATACGAGAAAGAAGAAATTATAAGATCATTGATGGTTCAAGACGCTTGCGCATTGCCAACGGAAGCGGTACGAGTGTCATGGAAGTTAACCGGTTTTTGAAACAGTTTATACAAACCCAAAAAATGATGGGGCAAATGGGTAAACCCGGTTTTTTAAAAGGCGGCTTCCCAAGGTTTTTTTAACACAAACAAAAGAGAGGAAATTAACATGGTAACAATCAGATTGACCCGAATGGGTAGAAAAAAAACACCACGCTATCGCTTGGTTGTGCTCGATCATGAAAAAAAGCGAGACACGGCATGCATTGAAGAAGTTGGTTTTTACAACCCACAAAACAAAAAAGAAACACTGTTGAAGAGAGATCGGATTCAATACTGGATCAGTCAGGGTGCAAAACCTTCAAAAACTGTTGCGTTTTTGATTAAGAAAGCTGGATGAAGCAATGAAAGATTTGCTTAAATACCTGGTCGAAAAGTTGGTTGATCATCCAAGCGATGTCGAAATCAACGAAGTGGCTGGTGAGCACACACACATTTTTGAACTGAGGGTCAACAAAGAGGATTTGGGAAAAATCATCGGAAAACAAGGTCGAACGGCCAAAGCCATTCGTACCATCTTAAGTGCTGCAAGTGTGAAAGAAAACAAGCGTGCCATGCTTGAAATATTGGATTAATCCACAGATTTGAGTTGATTGCATGCAATTGATACCCTACGCAAAGTTGGGTAGACCCAAGGGTTTAAAGGGGCATCTGTTCTTACGGGTATACAATCCTGATACTGCGCTGCTTGTTCATGGGCAAACATTTTATCTAGACGATGAAAAATCGCTTTGTGTTGACGAAGTTCAATCATCATCCAAAGGTCATGTTGTTAAATTCAAAGAGATTGGAGACGTGAAGCAAGCCAAGGGATTGAACGGTCGACAGCTCCATGTGACCAAAGATCAACTTCCACAACTGCAAACAGGAGCTCATTACCACATCGACTTGATTGGCCTAGAAGTTAAAGACCCAGATGGACAAGACCTTGGTGTTCTTAAGCAAATCATGGTTGGTGCGATGGGAGATGTTTTTGTGGTTGAATCAAATAAAGAGGAAATTTTATATCCCCGCACACATTTTTTAGGCGTAAAAGACGGTAAGATCGCCATGAAAAAAATGGAGTACATCTGATGAGATTTGATGTGATCACTCTTTTCACTCAGTCTTTTGATGCATTAATGCAAGGTGATATTTTTTTACGTGCTTTGCAAAGCAAAGCAATTGCGCTTCACAGGCATGACTTAAGGACCTTTTCGAAGGATAAGCATCACAAGGTCGATGACACACCTTACGGTGGCGGGGCTGGTATGGTTTTAAGTCCTGAACCACTGGTGCTTGCGATAGAGTCCGTTGAAAGGTTAAAAAAATCAAAAGTGCTTTATGCTTCGCCCGCTGGGAGGAAATTGGATCAACAATATGTTCGTTCATTGTTGGATTTGGATCAAATTATACTTGTGTCGGGTCGCTATGAGGGTGTGGATGAACGGGTGATTGAAGGTTGGGTGGATGACTGTTTTTCGATTGGTGATTATATTTTGACCTCTGGCGATTTACCCTCGATGGTCTTGATTGATGCGGTTTTTAGGCTTTTACCAGATGTTTTGGGTAACCCTCAGTCATTGAATAACGAAAGCTTTGAAAGTGATTTACTTACGCACCCACAATACACAAAACCTCAAGATTTTAGGGGTTTAAAAGTTCCGGATGTGCTTTTAAGTGGGAATCATCAGGCCATTGAAAGATGGAGAAACGTAAAGGCTTTGGAAAAAACGAAAAAATATCGACCAGATCTCTTGGAAAATACAAAGAAAAAGTGTATGTAGAGCAGCCGAAATTGAGGAGTAATGTTTATGCTTAGTAAAGATATTTTAAATCAGTTGAATGAATCCAAGAATTTACCAGCCTTTCGAGTGGGTGACAGCGTTAAGGTCCACGTCAAAATCAAAGAAGGCGAAAAAGAAAGAATTCAGATTTTTGAGGGTGTGGTGATCAAAAAACGCGGTGGCAACTCAAAAGGTGCAAGTTTCACGGTGCGCAAAGTGTCGTATGGCATTGGAGTTGAGCGTGTTTTTCCATTTGAAAGCATGGCCATTGACAAAGTTGAGCTTGTCAAAAAGGGCAAAGTTCGTCGAGCACGTTTGTTTTATCTAAGAAATCGAGTTGGTAAGAATGCTCAAATTGCAGAACAAGAAAATCAATCGCCTATTCAAAATGAAAAAGCAGGCGTAAATGAAAACGTTGCGATGCCGCAGGTCAAAGCTGTTGCTTCGGTTGCTTCGTAATTTCTTAATTTTTTTGAGGTCTTAGCCTTCTAAGTCGCTTGACTTTCCTTCGTTGTCTAACTACCATTTTGTTGTGGTTTTGTTGCTTTTAAGCGCGAGGGAGCAGTCAAGTTGAAACATTTATTCATTCAGATTAGGTGCGTTACATCAAAATTATTTTGCTGCATATGGTCAAAAACGGTCTAAGGGGAGATTGAGCGCATGGGACTGTTTGGTCAATCAAATCAATTGGTGGGCATCGACATTGGGTCAAGTTCAATCAAGCTTGTTGAGCTTATTCAAAACAAAAAAGGCCTAGAATTGGTTCATTTTCGCATGGTTCCACTTCCACCAGAGGCGATCGTGGATGGAAGCATCATGAATTCCTCAGCCATCGTGGATGCATTGGTCGAATTGGTGAGTCTTGAAAAATTAAAAACCAAAAACGTTGCAACCAGCGTTTGCGGTCACTCTGTCATTGTTAAAAAAATAAAACTTCCGCAGATGACTGAAAAGGAACTGTCCGAATCCATCCAATGGGAAGCAGAGCAATATATTCCCTTTGACATTGTTGATGTGAATTTGGATGTAAAAATTTTAGAAACACAATCGCAAGACATGGATCAAATGGATGTTGTGTTGGTGGCCGCAAAAAAGGACATGATCAACGATCACGTTGCCGTGTTGAATGAAGCAGGCTTAAATCCCCAAGTGATTGACGTGGATTCTTTCGCGATTGGCAACATGTATGAAGCCAATTATGGAATTCAAGATGGTGCGGCGGTCGTTTTGGTTAATCTTGGTGCAGGCATCACCAATGTTAACATCATCAAAAATGGGGTGAGCATTTTTACCCGAGACATCAACGTGGGTGGCAATCAGTTTTCGGAGGAGATTCAAAAACAATTGGGTGTCACATTTGAAGAGGCTGAGGCTTTGAAATTGGGAGGAAAGTCAAGCTCTCAAGAAGAGACTGCTGATCTGGTCGTGCCTCAAGAAGTTGGCGGCATCATTCGAGCAGTTTGTGATGGCATTGCGCTTGAGATTCAAAGGTCTCTGGATTTTTATGCGTCCACCAATGCGGAAGAATCGATTGCAAAAATTTGCTTGATGGGAGGCACATCAAAAATCCCAGGCCTCACCATAGCCATTGAAAACAAAACGGGCATCAAAGCAGAAGTGATCGATCCCTTTTACAACATCAAAATTGATGAGAAGAAATTTGATGTCAATCACATTCGATCGGTTGCACCATGTGCTGCAGTGGCTGTGGGTCTAGCTTTAAGAAAGACGGGTGACAATTGATCCGCATCAACCTTCTGCCGACCAAGGCAGAATTAAAAAAGCAATCGGCCATTTTTCAGTTGGTGCTTGGCGCGGCCATGGTCTTTGCTTCATTGCTGGTGTGTTTTTTCATCAATCAAAACATGGAAGGAAAAGTAGAAAAGAAGAAAATCGAAATATCCGACCTGAATGATAAAATCAACAAGCTCAAATCTGTGATCGCTGAAGTCGAACAATTCAAAGAAAAAAGAAGAGACCTTGAAGCCAAGATTCAAACCATCAAAGAGCTAAACGATAAAAGATCTGGTCCCGTTAAATTGATGGAGGAGTTCACCGTGGTTTTACCTCATAAAGCGTGGGTGTCGACGTACAGGGAAAATGCAAAGCAATTGAGTTTGGAAGGTTTGGCTGTGGATGGACCGACCGTATCAGATTTTGTTGATAACTTAAAAAATTCAAAGTTTTTCTACAATGTGCAATTGATACAAGTCCAAAAGGCGTCTGACTCAGGACGTGATCTGCAAAGGTTTTCAATCACATGTATGGTTAATTACATAACAGGATGACATGCAAAAGATTTTAGAGAAATTTGAAGTTCAACCTTTGCCCGTAAAACTGGCGGTCATTTTTTTCATTGTCGTCATCATAGGGATTTTAGAATTTCAGTTGTATTACACACCCAAGCAGCAAGAAATCAAAAATTTAGAAAATGAAGCCACAGGAGTCAAAGTGAAGCTTCAAGAAAACCAAGCCATTGCCGACAATTTACCAAAATTTAGAGAAGAGGTTGATATTTTAAATGAAGAACTCAAGCGAGCCGTGGATCTGCTGCCCAACGAAGCGGATGTTCATGGTTTGTTTAGACAAATGTCAAATGAAGCGAAAAAAACAAACGTCAGTGTTTTAAGTTTTCGCCCTGGTGGTGAAGTGAATCACGGTTTTTATAAATCATTGAACATGGACATTCAAATCGATGGCACGTATCACGACATTGCCACGTTCATTGATCATGTGGGACGCTTAAGTCGAATCATCAACATTTCTGATTTGAATTTTTCTGCACCAAGAATCGAAGGACAGAGTATTCGTCTAACGGTCAGTGCAAGGGCAACCACATTCATGTTTGCAGGTGCCAGATGATGAAGGTGTTGTTATTGATGAGCTTAATGTTGCTTGCTTGCTCGGATGATGAAACGGTGAATTCAACGCCTCAAGTTACGAATAAACCTCAAGAATCGAATGCGGGCACTGTGGCCAAAAACACGGCCACACTTCCATCCAAGTTTGAAACCCCCGTGAATCAATATTTCTACAACCCTGCTGGTAAAAGAGATCCTTTCAAATCTTACGTTCCCGATGTGGTTAAAGGTTCAAAAATTACAAGAACACCACTGGAGCTGTATGGGCTGGATGATCTGATTTTAACGGGAATCATCTGGGGTCTGTCTGATCCAAGGGCCTTGATTAAGGCTCCGGATGGTTATTCTTACATCGTTAGAGCCGACACCAAAATAGGTGTGAATCGTGGACGCATTTCAAAAATCACCAAAAAGTCGATTTTTGTTGAGGAAGAATACAGAGATCCAAGTGGTAAATTGTTGGTGAGAGAATCCAAAATGAATTTAAGGATTAAAGAGGGCGGAAGCAATGAGGATCAATTGTCAGTGAAATATGTGGAAGATTAGGTATGGAGGAAAAATGAAAAAGTTAGTGTACAGCTTGATGGTTTTTGCCGCGTTTTGGTTGGCCTGCGCAAAAAACGTTCAACCCCCCATGCAAAATCAGGAAACACCCAAACCAACAGCTACAGGTTTGAATCAACTCCAAAAAGTTGATGTGCAGGCTTTAAGCGCCAACGAGCAGCCAATCGAATTTGTTTCCAATGGTTTGCTATCGCCCAACATCTTTAAACTTTCAGATCCGGATCGAATCGTTGTTGACCTGACGGACACAAAACTTTCAGGACCCCAAAGCGTAGAATCCATCAAACAAGGTTATGTCGAAGAAATCACGGCCAATCAATTTGACGATGAAAAAAGCTCGCTCAGTCGCGTGGTGATCGTTTTGAACAAATCAGTTGATTTTGAAACAAAAAATGATGGATCCAAACTGGTTTTGGTTTTGAAAAATGTAGGCGATAACAGTTTAGATTCAACAACAGCCACTGCTGCAAGTTCTTCAAATGAAGGCATGCAGTTTGCGGCTGATGATTCACCCATACCGGATTTAAGTTCGACATCACAAGGCGTGCTGGAAAATATTGAAATTGAAAAGAAACAGGACGGTGTAAGCATTAAATTGGTGGGGCAAGGGCTTGTGGGTCGTTATGAGGATTTTGTGTTGTCAGATCCATCAAGAATTGTGCTTGACCTTAAAGGTACACTAAGCAAATTGAAGAAAAATAAAAACTTCACTGTGGGCACAGAACAACTTAGTCAAGTTCGCATTGGACAATCGGGTAGCGATGTGCGGGTTGTGTTTGACAGTCCATCCGTAGGTGCGCCATCTTATGATGTCATCGCAAGTGGGCAAGATCTTATTGTTACTGTTCCATCACAAAACATGGCATCGAAAGCTCTCACTGGCGAATCTTTGCCAGTGGATGCGTCAGTTTACGAAACGGAGATTGTAGCAAATAATCAATCTGGAGCAGTTTCACCACCTTTGGCCAATGAAACCACTTCCACTTTAACAAGCGATGAAGGAACTTCTGCTTCTGGCATTACATTTGAATCCACAAAGCAAAGCCCTGCGCCACTGGCTTCATACGATGGGCCGGTCAAAATCACGGCATTGGATTTCAAGCAAATGGAAGGTCATTCTAGGTTAACCGTTCAGTTGGATCATGTGGATGTTGCAATTGAAACCATTGAAGAAAGAGATGGTTTTTCAATTAAAATTCCAAAAGCAAAATTTGAAAAAGCATCCTTGAAAAGACCATTGGTGACCAAAGAATTCAACACGGCCATTTTGGACGTTTCCATGCAGGAAAAGAAAAACTTTAGCTTGATTAAAGTGAGAATGGATCAAAAGGTGCCTTACAACGTATCGATGCAACAAAGCAACGTTGTGGTGGATGTTGAAATCCCGCAAACCATTGCAAGGGCTCAAACCAAAGAGTTGGCGAGTGCGCCATCAAGCAATGAAACAGAAAATGGAGAATTTAAAGAACAAAATGCTCAAAAAGAAGATCTGTTGTTGCAAGAGCAAGAGTCCATCGCGATGCCCATGACTGAGACAAAACAAGTGGTCGAAAAATCATCAGAAAAAAAATCATACAATTATGTCAAGGAAGAGTTCATCAACGATTCTGTTGGAGGCAATGAGCCTTTGAGCGAAATGGGTGCCATTCTTTCAGGTGCGGTTTCTGGCCGAAAATTTACGGGTCGAAAAATTTCCATGGATTTTAAAGATGCGGATGTGCGAAGTATCTTTCGTTTAATTGCAGACATTTCTAAATTCAACATCATCATTTCAGATGATGTGGATGGACGCATCACCATTCGATTGGATGACGTTCCCTGGGATCAAGCATTCGCAATCATTTTGCAAACCAGGAGTTTGTGGTTTGAAAAATATGGCAGCATCATTCGTGTTGCACCTGCAGAAAAATTAAAGAGAGAAAGAGAATCAGCAGCCCAAGCAGCAAGGGCCGCCATTGCGGCAAAGCCCTTGGATGTCTTATTTAAACCCGTGAGTTTTGCAGAGGCTTCCACATTGACCAAGCAGGTTCAAACGGTGCTGAGCGAAAGAGGAACCGTGGACATTGACAGTCGTACCAACACTTTGATCATTAAAGATGTTCGCGAGCACCTTGAAAAGGCCAAACGCATGGTGGAAATTTTGGATACTCAAACACCTCAAGTTACCATTGAGTCTCGTATCGTTGAAGCCACTTCAACCTTCACAAGATCATTTGGTATTCAATGGGGAGGCAATGCACGTTTTACTTCTTCTACAGGCAATCCCACAGGTTTGTTTTTTCCAAACAACGTCAACGTATCGCCGTTTGCATTAAACTTTCCTGTTGAAGCTGGTTTCATCAACTCAACAGCCAACTTAAGTTTGGGAAGCATTAACAACATCATCGATTTGGATTTGGCTTTGGCCTTGGGTGAACAAGAGGGTCATTCTAAATTGATATCAGCACCAAAAGTGACCGTCTTGGATAATCGAGCCGCCAACATCACAGCGGGTACTCGAATACCCTTTTTAACTCAAACCGCAAACGCTGGATCTAATGTAAGGTTTGAAAATGCAACCACGGCACTTTCTGTCACACCACACATCACCAATGACGGATCGGTGTTGATGATGATCAATGCGACGAGAAATGAACCAAACTTTTCACAACTTGTGCAGGGTAATCCAATCATCGATCAAAGAGCAGCCAACACAGAAGTGCTGGTTAAAAGTGGTAACACAACGGTGATCGGTGGAATTTACTCCACACAAACGGCTCGCAGTCAGAGTCGTTTCCCAGTTTTGCACCGGATTCCCATCGTGGGTGCCTTGTTTAGAAACTATGATCGGCAAATCAGAAGAACTGAACTTTTGATTTTTGTTACTCCGCGTATTGTCGGGGATGAACGAGAAGCTGTGAAGGACATAAGGGGATAACATCATGAAGAAATTTTATTTTGTTGCTTTGATCTTGTTGTTGGCTTGCAATTCAGCTCCGATAGGGTTTTATGCGCCCAGCGGCTCAACCATTGAGCTGATATCTGGGTCATCGGGGTTTGCATTAAAAGCCGGAGAAACAAGTACGGCACTGGTTTCCGGAACGGTGAAAGTGCCTTCGGGAGGTGAAGAGACGATTCCGGGAAATGATATTTATGTGCAACTGAGCTGCAACCGATGCACCATTTATTCAGATCCCAACGGTCCGGTATTAAGCACAGTTGATTTTACGCAGATGACACAAAGGGGCCAGTCGTATGCGTTTGCCACAGACAAAAATGGCACGTTTCAGGTGACACTACTTTTTGAATCACCGGCGGATTTAAATTTATCCAGTTACACGGCCACACTCGCGGCGGATATTTTGGTAACATCTGAATCCATAACGTTTGATGTGTCTGATCCAGATGCTTCCGAGTAACCATGAGTGATCAAATCAAAGAATTGAAGCTGCAATTACAAAAAGATCCTAAGTCTAAAGTGTTTTCCAAGTTGGCCGAGGCTTATAGAAAACAGGGTGAGTATGAGTTGGCCATCAGCACGGCCAAAGATGGACTTAAGCACAACAAAGATTTTTTTCCAGGTTTATTGTCTTTGGCACGATCATTGTTTGAATACGGTGAATGGGATGAGGCCAGTGAAATTTTAGTAAATTGTCTAAGGTTTTCTCCCGATAACGTGATTGCATTAAAACAGTTGTCAAAAATTTATTTTGATCAAAACCGTAAAGACCAGGCCAAGCCATTGTTGGAAAAACTGATCGACTTGGGAGAACAAGACGATTGGGTGACTCAATCACTACAAAGCATCGATCAAGTTTGGCAAGGTGGTGTTTCACAAGATCACACGCAAGCAATCAATGAAGACTTTGATGATAAAGAAAATGATTTTAATGATCAGCCTTCATCTTCCAATATTGAAGTCAATGAAGTGGCATCAAAGACCTTGGCTCAAATGTACCTGGCGCAGGGACACAGCAAAGAAGCAATGAAAATGATGCAAAAATTGGAAAATCCCGTAAAGGACGCAACCGTGAACGTACTTCAAGCGTTTTTAACTCGAATTGAGCAAAGGAGAAGACGTGACATTGGAAGATAGTTTAAGAAGCATGTTGAAAGAATGCTCAAACTCAGTGTGTGCATCTGTGATGGGTTTGGATGGCATTTCTGTGATGGATGTGAGCCTGTCTAAAACAGATTTAACAGATGATGTGCTCATTGAATTAAGCAAAGTGCTTAAAGACGTGTTGAGTTTTTTTCAATCAGCCAATCTAGGGCAATTTGAAGATTTGACCATATTCACATCAAAATACGTGTTTGTTTTTTATCTGATCGATGCACAGTATTTCACAGCTTTGGTGGGTTTAAACGGCATGTTTGTTGGTCAAGCCAAGCACGCAATGATGATGCATCTGGATGATTTGCGCCAAGCGCTATAGTCGGTCTGTGTCTAGACAAAGCATACAAAAGAAGATAGATAGCGCCCATGAACCTTAAAGACCTGAAAGAACTGTTTAAGCTGCTTGAAAAAACGGACATCACAGAGTTTGAGTTTGAGCGTGATGGGGAAAGGGTAAAAGTCGAGAGAAAGGGTAAGGTTTCTTTGACACAAGCCCATGAGATGGTTTTGGATCGCGAGTCAGGCGAGGATGAGCTTGTGGCTCAAAAACCCGTCAAAGTTAAGGATCAACCTGAGGGTTCTTTAGATGATGGCCAGCTTGTGCTTTCGCCATTTGTGGGAACATTTTATCGATCACCTTCACCGGCGGCATCGCCTTTTGTTGAAATTGGACACTTGGTTCATAAAGGCCAAGCCTTGTGCATCATCGAAGCCATGAAACTGATGAATGAAATCGAATGTGATTTTAATGGAAAAATCACGCACATCTATGTTCAAAACGGCCAAACCGTGGAATATGGACAAAAACTTTTTCGCGTTAAAGCCTGATGTTTAAAAAAATTCTCATCGCCAATCGTGGAGAAATTGCGCTCAGGGTGATTCGTGCCTGTAAAGAGCTTGGCATACAAACGGTGGCCATTCATTCAACCATTGATGAGGACTCCTTGCACGTGAAGCTTGCCGATGAGTCTGTTTGTATTGGGCCAGCCAAAGCCCAAGACAGTTATTTATCCATATCCAAAATACTTTCAGCCTGTGAAGTGACGGGCGCAGATGCCATTCATCCAGGCTATGGTTTTTTGGCTGAAAATGCTGAATTCGCCAATGTT
This sequence comes from Bdellovibrionota bacterium, assembly GCA_041918415.1. Taxonomy (GTDB): domain Bacteria; phylum Bdellovibrionota_G; class JALEGL01; order JALEGL01; family JALEGL01; genus JAYRVV01. The sequence goes on from JAYRVV010000067.1 coordinate 14,869, forward strand.
TGCAGGAAATGCAATGTTACGTTCATCGGCCCAAGTCCTGAAGAAATTGAGTTGATGGGAGATAAGATCAAAGCCAAAGCGATGATGAAGCAAGCGGGTTTACCCATGCTTGAAAGCGTTGAGATCAGCGATCCTGAAAACATCGACATGGCACCCATCAGGAAAATGGGCTTTCCTGTGATGATCAAAGCGGCCAATGGCGGTGGTGGCAAAGGCATTAAAGTTGTCCATCACGAAAATGATTTTGAAGCAACATTGCAGACAGCGCAATTGGAGGCCATGGCTGCTTTTAATGACTCAACGGTTTTTGTCGAAAAGTTTTTACAAAAAGCAAGACATGTGGAGTTTCAAATCGCCAGCGATGGCAACCAAGTGATTTGTTTGGGTGAGAGAGATTGCTCCATACAAAGACGCTATCAAAAGATCATTGAAGAAGCACCATGTCCGGTTTTGTCAAAGTCAAAAAGAGAAGAAATGATAAATGTGGTTTGTGATGCAATCAAAAAAGTGGGTTACCACAATCTTGGCACGGTTGAGTTTTTAATGGATGAAAAAGAAAACTTTTATTTTCTTGAAATGAACACCCGCATACAAGTTGAACACCCTGTCACAGAGGCCATCACGGGTTTGGACTTGGTTAAATTGCAGATTGAACTGGCCGCCAATAAAAAACTTACATTTTGCCAAGAAGATTTATCATTCACAGGGCATGCCATTGAGTTAAGGATAACGGCCGAGGATTCTAAAAGGCTATTACCTTCGTGTGGACAAATCACATCATTTCACACGCCAGGTGGACCCGGTGTGAGGGTTGACAATGGCATATACGATGGCTTTGTGGTCTCACCTTATTATGATTCTTTGTTGTGCAAATTGATCGTGCATGGAAAGGATCGAAAAGAAGCAATGTGTCGAGCAAAGGCAGCATTGGAAGAATTCCTCATTGAAGGCATAGAAACCAACATTGTTTTACATAAAATGATATTTAGTGAACAAAAGTTTATAGATTCTGATATAGATATTAAATATTTAGATAACTTATTGAAATTAAAATCATAATAATTGTTCCATACCTTAATATTAAGATGCTATAATGGTTTGTTATTTGCAATTGGTGTTGCTTATTCAACTTTTATTGAATTGAACCATGGATCGAAACAAAATATTACTTAAAGCTCAGAAGTTTTTACAAAAAGGTAAAATCAAAGATGCCATTGCCGCCTTTGAAGAGCTGATCGCCCTTGAGCCCAATGATATCAGGACTCTACTTAAAGTGGGTGATTTGCAGGCCAAAATTGGTGACATGGAAAAAGCAACTCTGACCTATCAAAAGGTGGCCAAGCACTACGCCAAAGATGGATTTTATTTAAAGGCTGTGGCTGTTTACAAACAAATACTTAAAATCGATCCGGGACTCATTCAGTATTACATCAGTTTGGCCAATCTTTATGTGCAATTGAATCTTAATTCTGAAGCCATCAAAAATTATCAGATAGTGGCCAAGCATTATGAATCGCAAGGTTTGATCAAAGAGTCGTTTGATGTTCTCAAGAAGATGACGGATCTTGAACCAGGCAATTACGTCAATAAAATCAAATTGGCCCAGTTGTATCACAAGGAAGGACATGTTGAAGAGAGCAAAGCCTTGTACGCTTCAATTCTCAATGATTTTAGAACATCATCAAACATGTCTGAATTAACAAGATTGTACGACAAAATAAAGGGTTCGAGCATCATTGAACCTAAAACCGAGTACGAAATCATTGATGCCTTCATTGAGCATGATGAAACCAAAAGGGCATTGGTTCGTTTGCAGGAACTGTTTAAAGGAAATGAGAAAAATCCAAATGTGCTTGAGTTGTTGGCGAAATGTTTTGCAAAGTTAGGGCAAATTGAAAAAGCCAATTCTGTCTACAAAGAAGTGTACACCCTTTATGAATCGTTAGGCCAAAAGGAAAATGCCGATCGCATACAATCCAAATTAAAAACCATTTCCATATTAACGCCAAGTGCGCCAACACTGTCTCCATCGCCGTCTCCAGAACCGAATGCTCCTGAAATCAATCAAGTGAGTGTTAAAAAAGCCGATGTTCCCTTAAAAACGGCAAGCGTGACGATGGATGATGTGGATTCGATGTTGTTGTTTGGCTTGGTGCCAAAGGCTTTTGAAGCCTTGAACCAGATCGTTTTGGATGATCCAAAGAATGAACAAGCAAGATTGAAAATGCTTGAAATTGCCATCGCCTTTCAATACACCGAACAGGTTAGAGAGACTTTTGAAAAATTAATTCAAAAAGTTACGAGTGAAAAAAATCAGGATCTGCTTGAAAAAATCAAACAAGAATTTGATGTGTTGTTGGCAGATCAGATTCAAAACACCCAAGCCGGCATTCAAAACGATGTCATTGCATCGGACAATGAAAATGTTGTCGAATCAAATGACTTAGATTTTACCATCGTGGATGATGATGTTGATCAGAGCATGAGTCAAATTGTTCTTGAACCTCAAGAGAACGATCAAAGTGAGGATCAGGTTGTTTTTATCAATCAAGCCAATGAAAATATGGATGCTGTAAAGCCGATGGTTCACAACGATGAACATATTGAAGAGGTGGTTTT
>JAYRVV010000068.1:0-5044 GCA_041918415.1 Bdellovibrionota bacterium
AATGTAAAGTTTGTTTTGCAAGAAATCGAATTTTCAGATGGGCAACAATCTGATCTGGTTGAAGTCTACCTTCAACAAAACGATCGTGGCGAAACACAAAAAAGACCCGTCATCATCATCGGTAAGATACTCAACAGCGCCGACCGAGTTGCCAAAGCCAGTGCAAAAATGTTTATTGAAGCCGGATTTCACGCTGTGGTTGTTCAAAATCCAAACTTCATTCACATTTTTAATTCTATACACCAAGTTTCTCAGATGCAGGTGCTCGGTGAGGCGTTTTTAAGACAAAATTTATTCAATGAAGCCGTCCTCAACTGGGTCAAAAATCAAACCCAGTGGTTTGACACTCAAAACATCGGCTTGTTTGGAATCAGTTTTGGTGCAATCATGATGACCTATCTGCTGGCCAAGCACCATTCTGACATCAGGGCCGCTTTCTTCGCGCTTCCCGGATCAAATTTTAAAGATTTGTTTTTAAACTCATTGGAACCATCCATACGAAATTGTAGAAAACGACTCATTCAATCCCAACAAACTTCCTACGAACAATCAGTCAACACCATTGCCAACATTATTGACGCGTTTAAAGATGTTCCAGACCTTCATCGCATACACCCCATTCAAACACAACTCATCAAAGACAAGGTTTATCTTTTAAATGCATTGTTTGACACTGTGGTTCCCAGAAAAAACGCTGACATAACGTGGAACTTACTTGGCCAACCTCAAAGAACAATCGTTCCATTAAGTCATTATTCGTCCATTCTGTATTTTTGGGGCATCAAGCAAAAATCTCTTGTTTGGTTTCAAAATAAATTTTCTTGAATCTTTCAACCTGTTATTGCTAAACAAGCCATCAAGGAGACCATATGAAAACGATATTACTTCTTTTACCTCTATTATTTGCCTGCGTTCAACTACCTGAAGGCGGTGGCTCAGTGTTGCTTTTAACATCCAAGGCTCAGGAAGCCCAATTGGGTCATGAAGGCTACCAAGAGGCGTTAAAGAAAGAAAAACTCAGCAAAGACCCTCGTCTAAATGCCATGTTGCTTCGGGTTGGACAAAAAATTGCAAAAGAAGCCAACCAAGCCGATTTCAAATGGGAATTTAAACTGATCGAATCCAAGGAACAAAACGCTTGGTGCATGCCTGGAGGCAAAGTGGCTTTTTACACGGGCATTCTTCCCACACTCCAAAACGAAGCCGGCATGGCTGTTGTGATGGGGCATGAGGTTGCGCACGCGGTGATGAGACATTCTGGTCAGAGAATTTCCCAAACCATGTTGGTTCAGTTGGGCCTATCGGTTGCAGAGTTAAGTTTTTCAAACTCCAAACATAAAAATCAATTGATGGGATTGCTGGGTGCGGGAGCCACTGTGGGTGTGATTTTACCTTACTCCAGAGGACATGAAAGCGAGGCCGACACCATAGGCTTGCGTTACATGGCCAAAGCGGGCTACGACCCTCAAGAGGCTGTTCGCTTTTGGCAGCGCTTTAGCTCAAGCGCGAAAGGTGCTCCACCCGAATTTTTATCAACCCATCCAGCCGGAAGCACCCGAATCGCCAACATGCAGGCTCATCTTCAAGATGCCTTACAAATGTACAACCAAGCAACCACAAAAATTGGAACAGGTGAAAAAATCTAAGAGTTTTGTTGTAAAAACTGATTCATGATGAATTTAAAATACGGGTTTTGTGGCTCTTCTTTGATCAAACCATCCAAGGCATCCTTGTACACCGTGGTGTCGATGTGCTTACTCATATCCACTTTTGTTGCCAAATAACCGGTGTCTTCCATCATTTTACCAAATTTCATGAAACCGTTTTTCAAAGGATCAGGATTGAGCTGAAAATTCGGATTGGTTAATGCACCAACGACCTCTTCCATCGTATAACCGGTGTACCTTTGAATGATTTCCATCGATTTTTTTGGCTGCTTGACAAAATATTCATGCGATCGGATCAAGGCACGCATGAATTTAACGTAGTCGCCTCTCGAATTTTTTAATTTATCCCTTGTTGTGATCACTCGACAACAAGGATGGAAAGGAAACAACTGAACGGTGTTGTAAACGGTCACAATGCCATGTTGCTTTTCCGCCCTAATGTTTAAGGGTACGTAAGTATCCCCAGCCTGCACTTCACCACGCACAATTGCATCAATCACATCCTCATGTGAACCATAATCTTTCCACTTGACGTCTTTTTTAGGATCAATCTTCTTTTTCATCAAAGCATCCGCAACCATCATTGACGTAAGTTCTGTTCCAAGAGGTCTTCCGATTGTGATGCCTTTAAAATTGTTCCAATCAACTTTAAGTTTTTCGGCCATTTCTTTTTTGGCCACAAGCATGGAACCGCCCACCAACATGCCTCCGATCACAACCAAAGGAACCCCCTTCGATGCAGCATAGTGAGGCGATCCACCACAAACGGCACCCGTAAACACGGTAACCTTCTCTTTCAAGAATGGCTCAATGCCACAGACGGCATTGACTTGGTTGATGCGAGAGTGATTCGTTCCGATCAGTTTCATTTTGAAACCTTCTTTTTCAAAAAAACCTTGGTCGTTGCCAATCTGATACAGGCTGTGATACAGCGTGTTCCAGTACAAAACTTCGATTTCTTTTAGGCCTTCAACTTGCGCTTTTTGAACAGTTGAGACAAACACAAATTCAATCCTACGGTTTTCCCCTGCATGTTTACTATCCGGTCGACTCAAACCCTGCGAAGCTTTCGCCACAACTTCAAACCGATCCTTCGGTGCCTTTGTTTTATTGTTTAAAAATTGTTTAATGGTTTCAACGCGCTTTTGACTAAACTCCAAGGCACCCTCAGTCGACTCAGCCGAACCAGCGTAAACTTCAATGGTCAATTTAACATCCTTGTTTTTATCCAAAAGCTCGGCAACTCGACTCAAACCTTCTTTGATTTCATCGCTTAACTTCGTGCTTGAGTAAGCAAAATAGACGGGGTGAAAACTAAGCTCCCCCGCAGCAAACACAAATGACATTTTGCATAACAATACTAGGATAGTGAGCGGCATTCTGTTTTTCATCATGGGGGAATTATCTCAGCAAAAGATAATGAAAACAAGTGCCCTTATTTTTCTTGAAAACGGCACGCAAACAAAATACAGACTTGAGCCAATGAAACAGACACAGTGGATTGCTTTAACGGGTGGGCCTTCATCCGGCATCACAAGCCTTGGTAATTTTCTAAGGATTTGCGGTTTTGCAGTGGTTCCAGAATGTTCACGGGGCATCATTGACCTTGGCATTTCAGAAGGCTTTGGCACCGACATGATTCGTCTTGATCAGATCGAACATGAGCGAAGAATTCTAAAACTTCAAAATGAAATTGAATTGAATCTTGACCCAAATAAAGTTGTGATCATTGAGCGTGGCACACCCGATCCTGTCGCCTATGGCATGTCCAAAGATGAAGTATTAAAATACCATCAATTCAAATACAAACACGTCTTTTATCTTGAACGGGTCGAATTTTTAAATGATTATGCACGTACTGAAACCATCGACGAAGCAAATCAAATCGCTCAATCCATCCACGATTTTTACCTTGAAATCGGGTACAATTTGATCCAGATACCAAAAATGTCCATCACGAATAGAGCCAAGTTTGTCTTTGATCATGCCAAACTTGCATGTCCTCCCATCGTGAACACATGTGAAAGCTTGTTTAAAAAATGATCAGTAAAGAAAAAATCATTGTCGCATTGGATGTTGATGACCTTGGCAAACTCAAACAACATGTCACACAACTTTCAAGCCATTTTAATTGTTTTAAAATCGGACTTGAAGCCATGACTCAATTTGGTGCGCCCCAATTGGTCGATTGGATTCACAGTCAAAATGCAAGAGTTTTTCTTGACGGAAAATTCAATGACATTCCAAACACCATAGAAAAAGCCAGTCAAGCTGCAGCCAGGTTGAATGTTTTCATGTTCAACGTTCACGCTTCGTGCGGACCTAAGGCCATCGAAGCTGCTGCCAAACATAAAGGCCAATCCAAATTATTGGTTGTCACCGTTTTAACGTCCATGAATGATCAGGATTGCCAGGGCATATTTAAGCGTAATTGTGATGATGCTGTGATCGAATTTTCAAAAATGGCCAAAAACTGCGGCGCTGATGGTGTTGTGTGTTCATCAAAGGAGCTTAGACTTTTATCATCCGATAAGACCTTTGATGATTTTTTAAAGGTAACCCCGGGCATAAGACCCAGCTTTTCCAAATTGGATGACCAAAGTCGAACCATGACACCCAAAGAAGCCATTTTGTCAGGTGCCAGCTATCTTGTCATGGGTCGCCCCATTTTAAATCCACCCAATGGCATGAGTGTTTTTGAAGCACTTGAAAAAATCGAAAAAGAACTTCAATGAACCAGTCACAAATATTGGAAAAACTTAAAAAACAAAATGCCATTGTCACCCAAGACCACTTCGTCTACACATCAGGAAAGCACGGCTCAAGTTACGTCAATAAAGATGCCATTTATCCGGACACATTTTTAACACGTGATCTTACTAGGCTCATGGCCGAGCCCTTTCAAAACGAACCTGTCGATGCAGTGGTTGCCCCTGTCATTGGTGGCGTGATTCTTTCACAATGGGTGGCTTTTCATTTGTCGCAAATGAAAAACAAAACCGTTCTCGCCGTTTATGCAGAGAAAGCCTTGGACAATCAAGGTTTTGTCATTCAACGAGGTTACGATGATCTTATACGCAATAAAAACGTTTTGATCGTTGAAGATATTTTAAATACTGGTGGGTCCGTTAAAAAGGTTGTCGATCAAGTTAGAAAACTATCATGCAACATCGTGGGGCTCTCGTGTATTTGTAATCGTGGTGACGTGAAAGCCAGCGACATTGGCATCACCCAAGCCCCTTTTGCTCTGATCAACATCACTTTGGAAACCTTTGAACCCCAGCACTGTCCCCTGTGCAAGAACGGCTTACCCATCAACACCAAGTTGGGTAAGGCAAAAAAATAAGTCCTATGGGGCTGTAGAATAATTGACCAAC
>JAYRVV010000069.1:0-2766 GCA_041918415.1 Bdellovibrionota bacterium
ACAGTCATGCCTTGAGGTAACACAAGACTTACGGTTTTTCTTTCTAGTTTTTCCAAGTCAGTTATTCCAACAGATGGGTTCACAGTTTGAGTGTGTGTTTTATCATCCAAAGCACTTGGGGCAAACGGCACAATGCCCTGACTCACTCTCGAATTTTGATTGCTAAAGAATGCTTCACTTAAGCCTGGAAAAAAATCTGCACGCATAACTTTTCGATTGGGCAACACAAACGGTTCATTTACCTTTTTCCCGGCGTTTGAATCTTGTAAACTGGATCGATGGCCTACAAATTTTATTTTTTCATCAACCCATGATACGAGGTTTTGTATCGTGCTTTTATTTTGAAGTTTAGTTGCGACTTGATAAACAAATCTCAACATTTCTCCAAATGAAAATTTTTGACCCACTGATCTAAACGAAACCAGATTGTTTCTCTGTGCTTGAAAATATTGTTCTAAATCCATGTGTGGGTCTTGCACCATCAACAACGAAGCGAATTGTATTGGTTTGATTTGGCCTCTTGAAAATTCAAGACGATGATTGGCCAATTTTAAATCCCTTGAACTTATATAATTCACTACGGCTGTTTTTAAATCCACAGGAATACCATGATACAGTTCATCCAAAAATGAAGTGGTGGCTTGTTTATATTCATAAACCAAGTTGTTTTTACTATTAATATAATCAGCCAAGTCAGGTATGGATTTATTTATAACCAGCAAATGATCATCCAGTAAATTAACGCCCTCGTTTTCATCTAGTTTATTTTCTTTTAAAGCATAATTTTGTGTGAAACGCTGGTACTTCACAAACGTCACCGTCATGAGATAATCATCAAGGCTTCGAATGAACTGATCTTCAACACACGTCAAAGCAGCAGGCTTGTTTTGGATAAAAGACATGCAAGCGTGATTGGCAGGCAAGACCATACGGCCTTGATCAATTTGTTTAAGGTAATAAAGGTTTGTGCCCACTGCTTTCTCCAATTGGCCCTCAGCACTTGCGCGGTCAATGAGTGCCATGAATTTTGGTATTAAATAAAATTCAACACTTGAAATGATCACGCTGGCCACAAAGCCAGTGCCCGTTAGAGAAGATGTTGTTTTTAAAGCCTTGATTGACTTTGCAATTTGAATTGCCAGTTTCGCTGATGTACGCGTGCTCACACTGGCTGCCATGTATGCCAACCCCTCAGTTGCAGTTTCCCTAAATATTTTTGGATGATAACCGTGACTTAAAAGTTTAAGCACAAGACTTGCCGCCACAAAACTTAATTGATTTGAAACAAAGTGTGCACTTGTATGTTTAGCCAGCATAAGTTTGTTTCCAGCTTTTAACGAAAGCTCATCAAAAACACGTCGAGTTAATTTGGAATGCATTTGCTGATTTAATTTAATTTCAAACAAAAATTTTGGATTAAACACAAACGTGTTAAAACCAGCCATCGTTTGCATAAAGGCAAGACCATGCCCAAGGCCATCAAAAAAACTTCCGTTTAGTGCTGCAAAATCTTCAACAGAAACATGAGGATTAAACGCTGCCTCAATAAAAAAAGCTCCCACAATTGACAAGGATAAATGTGCGCTTTGAGATGCAAATTGTATAGCTGAAGATTTGTTGCTTGAAGATTGCGCGGCGATATTTGCAAGGTTTTGAATGATTTTTCTTTGATCCGAAAGTGCCAATCGATTGTATCGTAGTCGAAGTTGAGCGATCTCTGCTTGGCTTAAGATGCCCGTTGATCTTATTTTTTCCATTAATTCTTTAAGTGAATGGTTAACTATATCGCTCTGTGCTTCTTTCGCTGGTGATTTAAGCCAATCAGCAAACAAAAATCCTGCACCCTTTACATCTGGTTTTTCTTCAGAAGGTTTAGGGCCGATTGCTGAGGTTGTATTTGGTGAACCAGAGCTTTTTAGAAGATAATCTTTATAGACACCTAACTCAGTTCTATTCTGAAATTTTATATCTTCTGGAACATTCTTATAGAGACTTACAATATTATTATTCCAAAATCTCTCATCTGGGGTAAAAACAGAACTGATCAGATTGAAAACACTATGAGCGCCCCATTTATTCCAATTTTCAATACTATTTCCTAACAATTGGCTATTTATGTTTTGCAAAACAAGCTTTAAAATGCTATTGGCTTTTTCTTGAAATAAATCGTTTTTTGTAAAGTGCACATTACCAATGTCTCCCATTTTTTTTGCTCGTTCCTTTCGCAAAAGTAAATATTCAACAAATTTTTTATAATCTTGAACGGTTGTTCTTTTATCTTTTAAAATTCTCTCGATTTCATCAACATTTGGTTCGTGATACTTATTAGGGTCAGAACTATTTTCCGTTTTATGTTCATATGCATTGACCAGATTTGTAAAAGGTGACTTCATCGAAGCATTATCCGTTTTACCATAAGGCTTACCACCAAAAGCACCTTCAAAAATAGGCCTCAATGATGGATCAACCATATAAAGTGACGCACTTTTGGGTTGAAAAAATTTTTTCGCTGCCTTTAAAAAATTATCAAATAAACTTTCTCTTTTAGGTTTTACTGGTTCGGTGCCCTTAAAATTTAAATCTACTTTTTTAGACGCAGGATTTTTTTCAGATTCTAGAGTGGCTACTCCTGCTTTTTCCAATGCATGTTCATGAGCCTCAAGTAACACTAAAATTTGATTTTGCTTTTGATTAGCCACGCCAGACGGGAAATTCTTATTTTCCATGAAGCGACCCATTGAATTAAACAGTTTATCTAAAAACAAA
>JAYRVV010000070.1:0-1547 GCA_041918415.1 Bdellovibrionota bacterium
CCTGGCCGTGTATGCCTTTTTGTCTGTGAAATCAGCCATGAACCAAGGTGAATTTTTTTCAGGCATGATTGTTTTGGATGACATGAGTTTGTTTTTTAGGTTGTTTTTTAGTGCCAGCGCCATTTTGTCTATAATTCTTGCGCTCAACACACAAGAGTTTTCTTCTTACCCTAAATGGGCAGAGATCGTCGCCATGATGTTGGTGGTCGTTGTGGGCCTTAGCGTGATGGCTTCATCAAATGATTTCATCATGATGATGCTGGCTTTGGAAATGGTTTCCATACTTTCTTATGTATTGGTTGGGTTTAGAAAAGGGCATTCAAAGTCGACAGAAGCGGCCATGAAATATTTAACTTTTGGTGCTTTGTCATTTGGGCTTATGGCTTACGGTTTATCTTATTTGTATGGCCTTTCGGGTTCAAGCGCATTGTCTGATTTAAACACGCTCATGTTGGACATGGATGTCTTAAACGCAAAAGTTTTAGCATTTGCACTTTTGTGTGTGATTGCTGGAATTGGTTTTAAAATGGCCATATTCCCATCACATGTTTGGTGTCCGGATGTATATGAGGGCGCCGCGTTGCCATTAACCGCATTTTTGTCTATTGCGCCAAAAGCGGCCGGTTTTGCCATGTTATTAAGATTTGGTTTCGCCTTGGTTCCTGACGGACAATGGTCATTAATGCTCAACTACATCTCATGGCAAAATGTCTTGATGATCTTAAGTGCGGTCACCATGACCTTGGGAAACACCATTGCGCTTTTTCAAAGCAATCTAAAAAGGCTGATGGCTTATTCTTCCATTGCGCATGCTGGATACTTGATGATGGGTGTGGTCACCATGTCCACTTCAGGCCTGCAAGCCATCATGTTTTATCTACTGGCCTACCTGCTGATGAATTTTGGTGTTTTCTTCATCATCGCTTTACTGGACAAAAACGGCCAAGATCAATCGTTTGAAAAAATCAAAGGTCTTGGTTACAAAAGTCCATTTTTGGCTGCGATGTTTACGGTGTTTTTGTTCTCTTTAATCGGTTTACCTCCGTGCATGGGCTTTATCGGTAAATTTTTACTCTTTGGTGCATTGATTGAAAGTAAGTTGTATGTGCTGGCCACCATCGGAGTGCTTAATTCAGCCATCGGCTTATACTACTACGCGAGATTGATCCGTTTGATGTACTTCGAGCAAGCGCAAAGTACAGACAGAATTGTGTTTTCAAAACCGATGGGATGGATGATTGCCATTTTGGCACTGCCCACCATTGTCCTGGGTTTGTTTTGGAAAAGCATAAACGTATCAAAGCCCGTGTTTAAATCAAACGTACAAGAAGTATCTAGTCGCCCCTGAAGAAATCAGAAATAGGCTTCTATCTTGAGTGAGCTTAGAAAAGATTGGTAAATAATTTGCAAGGTTTTGACTATTTCCTTGTTTAAACTTTGCAAATTCTAGAGGGCTTCAAAAAGTGCCAGATGCGAGGCTTTGAAACCAAATCGCCCGGAGGTGGACTTCTAGTCCATTGAGGACGATTTGGTTGAAGATAACGAAG
>JAYRVV010000071.1:0-3540 GCA_041918415.1 Bdellovibrionota bacterium
CGCTTGGTGTAGGTAATGGTTTCTCTGGTTGAATTTGTTCCAGTGCCCATCCAAACCCTTGCTTGCTTACTACATCCAAGCACCGTTTCCAAAATGTGAGAACGCTCAACATCATTCAATGTAGGAGACTCACCCGTTGTTCCGCAAGGGCTTAGGCCCAATACACCTTGGCTTAAAAGAAATTGTACATGCTTTTTGATTCCCGTATCATCAATCTGCCCCTGATAAAACGGGCTTGGCAATGCACAAATCAACTCAGGCCACGTGATCATATACACCTTCAAACACCTTATGCGCACTGCCCGTCATGTACACATCGAAATTTTGATCACAATCTATGGTGAGCGCTCCAAAAGCAAAATGAACGGAAACCGGGCTTGTCAACAAACCCTTTAAAATGCCTGCAACCGCAACCGCGCAGGCACCAGTCCCACAGGCCATGGTTAAACCCGCTGATCTTTCCCAAACCCGAACCAAGACTTCATGTGAATTTAAAACAAAAGCAAACTCCACGTTGGTTTTTTGACTAAACCATTCATGGTTTTCAATCAAGGGCCCATACACTTCAATCATGTCAAGTTCGCTTTTGTGCTTGACAAACACAAGCGCATGAGGATTGCCCATGGATAAACAGCAAACATCGAATATTCGTCCTAGTAAATGAAGTTGCATCGATTGAGGGCTGTCATGCAATACTGGAATGGAAGATCTTTCAAACTTGGGCTTTGGCATCTTGACCTTGACGTGTTGATTGCTTAACACTTCGGTCTCCATGATTCCCGCCATGGTTTCAATGTTCAGTTTATTCGTATTGTCTTCACATAGCAGTCTGGCCACACACCTTAAACCATTGCCGCAATTTTGTGGTTCAAATCCATCTTTTTCAATCACCCTCATTTTGGCCTTGGCCTGGTCGGATGATTCAATTAAAAGCATTGTGTCCCCGCCCACGCCAAGGCGTCTATCTAAAATGCTTTTGGCCAAGGCTTTTGGATTTTGTACGTTGACTTTTCTTTGATCGATCACGACAAAATCGTTGCCCAAACCATGCATTTTAACAAATGGAATATTCATAAGCCCTCGGGGATACGTTCTTTGTTAATCAAATCTTCGAGTGTTTCTCTCTCTCTGATCAAATGGGATTTGTCATGTTTAACCAAAACCTCAGCACATCTGGGCCTTGAATTGTATTGACTTGACATGCTTGCGCCATAGGCACCGGCTTGACCAATGGCAATCAAATCATTACTTTTAACTTTGGGAAGCAAAACATCTTGACCCAAAAAATCTCCCGTTTCACATATGGGGCCTACAACATCCACCACACACTCATCTTTTTTTTCCTTTTCAATGGCCCAAATGGAATGTTTGGCTTTGTAAAGCGATGGTCGAATCAAATCATTCATGGCGCCATCAACCACAACAAAGTTTTTAGCCTTTGTTTTTTTATTTAATATCACTTTGGTTAACAACACCCCTGCTTCTCCCACCAAGGCGCGCCCCGGTTCCACAAGCAAAAAACAATCTGTTTGTTTTTGTGCTTGAAGCAAAACATTTGCATAATTCTGAAGGCTAGGCACTGTTTCATTCGTGTATCGTATGCCCAAACCACCACCACAGTCCAAATATAAAAGTCCCACACCCTCTTGTTTCATTTGCACATACAACTTCACTGCAATGTTCAATGCATCTTCAAAGGGTTTTAAAGTCGTGATTTGCGAGCCGATGTGAATGCTTAAACCAACAGGTTTGAGATAGGGATCATCTTTGGCATCCAAATAAATCTTCACCACATCTTCTTGCTCCATTCCAAATTTATTCTTTTTCAAACCCGTTGAAATGTACTCATGCGTTTTGGGATCAACATCCGGGTTTAGCCTTAAACTGAAACGAGCTTCTTTTTTAATTTGATGACAAAGCGATTTAAGTTGTTCGTATTCTTCGCTAGATTCAACCGTCAACATGCGTATTTCTTGTCTGATGGCATAATCCATTTCGTCAATGGTTTTGCCCACACCAGAAAAAACAATGTTTTTAGATGCAATGCCCGCTTTGATTGCGCGGTAAAGTTCTCCAACGGACACCACATCGCCGCCCAATTTATGATTGGCAAAAATTCTTAAAATGGCGCCGTTGCTGTTGGCTTTGACGGCATAGCATATAAGCGCATGATCACCCAGTTCACTTTTTAATTCATTGATTTTGGATTCAATGATTTCATAACTGTAAACATACAAAGGCGTTCCATATTCTTTGGCCAGCACTGAATAGTGAATTTTCTCGCAAAAATCTCCAAACATGGGTAGAAACTTTCTCTTTGAAATGAGGTTTCATGTCAAACTTAATTGATAAAATCAAATCAAAGAAAGCCAAAGTGGCTGTGATTGGTTTGGGTTACGTTGGACTTCCACTGGCCACCAGCATGGCCAAGGCCGGTTATCAAGTGACTGGGTTTGACACCATGCAATCAAAAATCATGCAATTGAACGACTGCATTTCATACGTCGAAGACATTCCCAATCAAGTTTTAATAGATGTCAAAGCCAAGTTTCGCGCCACCAGTGATTTTTCAAAACTCAAGGACATGGATTGCGTGAGCATTTGCGTTCCCACACCTTTAAACAAAACACGAGATCCAGATATTTCATACATTTTGGCTGTCAAAGATGCCCTTGAGCCATGCCTGCATAAAGACATGTTGATCATTTTAGAATCAACCACCTACCCCGGTACAACCGAAGAAATATTTTTACCCATGCTTGAAAGGGCCAATTTAAAAGTCGGTCAAGATGTGTTCTTGGTGTTTAGCCCTGAACGCATCGATCCGGGTAATCCAAAGTATCATCTTGAAAACACACCTAAGGTTATAGGTGGACAGACCAAAAATTGCCTTGAAATGGCCAAAGCCTTGTACGGTACATTCATTGAAACCCTGGTGCCTGTATCGAGCACCCAATCCGCCGAAATGGTCAAAATTCTTGAAAACACCTTTCGCGCCGTCAACATTGGTCTGGTTAATGAAGTGGCCATCATGTGCCGCATTTTGGGTATCAACACATGGGAAGTCATCGATGCGGCCAAGACCAAGCCTTTTGGATTCACACCTTTTTATCCGGGACCCGGACTGGGTGGACACTGCATTCCGGTTGATCCCCATTATTTATCCTGGAAATTAAAAACACTGAACTATCAGGCCAGGTTCATTGATTTGGCCGCTGAGGTCAACACCTACATGCCTCACTATGTGGTGAATTTGGTGGCCGAGGCATTAAATGAACGACAAAAATCCATCAAGGGTTCAAAAATATTGATTTTGGGTTTAAGCTACAAGTGTGATGTTGCAGATTTAAGAGAGTCACCATCGCTGGATATTTTTAAGCTTTTGCTGGATAAAGGCGCCACGGTCAACTATCACGACACTTATCATCCAAGTTATAAAACGCAAGATCGATCGTTTCAATCACTGAGCATCAACGCCACCAATCTTGAAGCGCAAGATTTAGTTTTAATCACCACATTTCACAAAACCATGGACATTGA
>JAYRVV010000072.1:0-3340 GCA_041918415.1 Bdellovibrionota bacterium
CATCAATTTGAATAGAAATAAGAAAATCTTAAGCATCGGCTTAATGTCTGGCACATCCATGGATGGCATCGATGCATCCTTGGTACAGATGAATGGAAATGACATTAAGCTGATCAAGCATTGTTTTTTGCCTTACTCAACGAAATATAAACAAGATCTGCTACGCGCCATACAAAACAATGACTTGGCGCTGTCAGCACACTTGGGTAGCGTTTGGTCCAATTTGGCCGCTTTGACGGTCAAGAAACTTTTAAAGCAAGCAAAACTGAAACCAAAGAAAGTTTTGGTTGTTGGCGCCCACGGTCAAACGCTGTTGCATCTGCCCAAAACCAAAAAACTCCATGGGCATGATGCCAGAACCACCGTGCAAATTGGTGATTTATCCAAGCTGGCACAACTGACAGAAATTGATGTTGTCGGACAATTTCGCTTGGCCGACATGGCCGTTGGTGGCCAAGGGGCTCCTTTGGTGCCCTACGCACATCAATTGATATTTAAAAAACAAACTTTTTGCGTTCAAAACATGGGTGGTGTGGGCAATGTCAGTTGCTTTAAAAACAATCAACTGGTGCTGGCCTTTGACACGGGTCCAGGAAATGTTTGGATCGATTGGATGGTGAAATACAAAAGCAAATCAACATTCAATCACGATGAAAATGGTAGGTGGGCTTTAAAGGGAAAAATTCACAAAGATTTGGTCAATCAAATCATCAAAGATCCATTTATAAAACGTCGCCCGCCAAAATCCGCACACAACCCGGATTTTATCCATCACATTAAGCGATTTAAACACCTTTTTGACCGCCTGACACCTAAGGATGCCGTCGCAACGGTTACTTATGCGAGCGCTTTATACACACTAAAAGCTTATGAACTTTTTGTTTTTAATCATCTCAAGCCTGATCAAATGATCGTCTGTGGTGGTGGTTGTAAGAACGGTGCCTTGATGCATTTTTTTAAGGAAATTTTTCCAATCAAAGTGACATCTTCCTTAGACCACGGAATCGAAGGGCAATGCATAGAGAGCATATCATTTGCAATTTTTGCGGTTAAATTGCTGATGGGTCAAAGCATCAATGAACCCAAAGCCACAGGCGCCAGAAAAAAAGTGCTCAGTGGACAGATTGCGCCATTTAGAATTGTATGAATCAGAAAATATGAGTATAACAAACCGTGTATGCGATTAAAACCCTATGAAATCGAACGTTTGGCAATAAAATTAGCAACCGTTTTAAAAGAAACTCACGCCATTGAGCCTATCGTTTCAGATCAAGCGATGATCAATGGTTTAGTCATGATCATCACCAAAGAGTTATCTTTGGAAGATCAAATCAATGTCGAGGTTGAAAAAATGTTGGCCAAGTATGAAAACCAATTTGAAAGCGGACAGCTCGATCGACAAAAAATGTACCATTTGATTAAGAATCAAATCGTGAAAGACAAAAAGGTCATACTGTGAAACTCTCCCAAGACAAAATTTCTCATTTATCTCATCTGATCAGGGATGGATTGATCAAAAACAATTTAGCAAAAATCAACGACAGCTCGGCCGTGCTCACACATACCAAAAATGTTCTGACAAGTTACCTTAAACTTGAAGTGGAAGTTGACGAAATCGTAAGAAAAAAAATTGAAACCTACAAAAGAAACATCATTCAGGGCAGCCGAGAATGGGACGTTTTGTACAGAAAACATTATGAAGAAGAGATGAATAAGAGATGGTAAAATCGCTAAGCAAAAGCGTTATGATTTGTTTTGCGCTTTTATTCATGATCCTTTTGTTTAGTCGCTTTGCATATTTGGGTGAAAAACCCTTCCACCATGACGAATCTCTTTATGCAAGCACAGCTTGGAGTTATGCACATAATTTTAACTATCATTTTGATCCGATGCTGCATGGACCGTTGTTGTTCACTGTACATGCCGGACTGATGAAAGTTCTACCTGACAACCTTTTCACAGGAAGAATACCGGCCCCTATTTTTGGTGTCATGTTGGTCGCTGTAGGATTTGTTTTTTTTCTTCAATTTTCAACTTCACACGCCCTTACATTTTTATCGCTCACAACACTATCGCCCTCGATCACTTATTTTTCACGATTCTTAGGTATGGACATTCCCATGGTTGCATTGGCCATGTTGCTGTTGTTATGCCTGTATTATTTTTACAATTTAAAAACTAACCGATGGGCATATTTTTCAACGTTTGTTTTTTCACTCATGGTTTGCTTAAAACTTAATTATTTGTTCTACATTTTTCCAATCATAAGTTTCTGGATATATTTTTTATATAAGAAACATACTTTAGAATCCAAATGGAAAATTAAAAACATCATCACCGAGGTGCTTACTTATTTTAGATCAAATAAAATCATGCTGGTTCAATGTTTAATCATATTTTTAACCGTTTTTGCTTTATTGTTTTCGAGTTTTGGCACCAACCCTGATGGTGTGTTTGATGGTTTGTATAGAAAAATGATCCCTTATTGGGTCAATCAAAATAAAATTCAAAGAATCAAGGGTGCGTTTGACTATTATTTGCCTTTTTATCTCATCTATGAATTGCCATTGTTTTTACTTTTTGTAGTTGCAATACTGAATCAGCTTTTTAAAATGAAACTAAAGTTTAAGCGTTTAATGATTTTTGTTTTCTCGCTGATGGCCATATCAATTCTATCAAAATTATTTTGGCCAACCGTTGCAACACATTTTGATCATTACCTACACATGACCAGCGTTTGGCATTTTCCATTCACACTTTTTTGCTTTTGGCTATGGTACTACATTGTGAGACAACATTTTGATCAAAGGGAATACTTGCTTTCCTTTTTTTCACACATGTGTTTTTTTTCGATATTCATTTATGCATACGCTGGAGAAAAAGTACCCTGGCTTATGTTGCACAGTGTTTTTCCAATGGTTTTGTATGTCTCCATGTTTTATCCAAAATATTTTGTCGCCTTTTTAAAAAACGGATGGAAAAAAGCTGTATTCGGTCTTTTACTTATATTTTTTGTTTCCATTCAAACCGTTCACACTTTTAGAGCCATATTTGTTTTAAGCGCAAACCCAACAGAAAGATTGGTTTACACACACACATCAAATGACATTGATTTACTCAACAAGCAAATCTCTTATTTGGCAAAACACACAAAACAAAACGAAAATTTTAAAGTGGCCGTATTGTCCAACAGTGAAGCGGTTTGGCCAATGGCTTGGTATTTGAGAAATTACAAAACTTGGTTCACTCATGATTCAATTCCACAACCTGATGCCTCCGTCATCATATGCAACTGGTGGGAAAAAGATCAAACATCAAAAATGCTCACCGGTTCGTATGG
>JAYRVV010000073.1:0-3098 GCA_041918415.1 Bdellovibrionota bacterium
CAAAGGTATCACCAGTGCCAACGCACCCACGTACCTTGATTTTTTGGATTTGCACAAAGCCCCAAAGATGCCAGGGGCAGAATTGTAACCTCTTTGCCCTCCCATTTTACCCATGGTCCACTCGGCAAAACACAAGGGAATACCCAAAATGAACAGAGAAACGAAATAGGGAATTAAAAATGCTCCGCCTCCATTTTGCGCGGCCTGCCCAGGAAACCTTAAAAAATTTCCAAGTCCAACAGCCGATCCGGCAACAGCCATGATCACGCCAAGCTTGCTGCCCCAATGCTGTCTTTTATCGTCATTCATATCTATCCCTTTTTATATTTACTTGCTTGCCTCTCTCTAACATGTTCTTATGTACCAGTACAAGTTATTTCCTTATTTGTATGCGCTTATCCTTTTGTAAGGATATTTTTCTCATCTTGGCCTTATGTTTTAACAACTTATTTTGAATCACTTCGTTAAAAGCACCCAAAACACTTAAAGCCAAAAGACCTGCGTTGTGTGCGTTGGCTATGGACATGCAAGCCACGGGAACGCCTTTGGGCATTTGCGCTATTGAGAGCAATGCGTCTAAACCTTTGAGGTATCTACTTTCAACCGGCACACCAATCACAGGCAAGGGACTGTGGCTTGCGATCATGCCCGGCAAATGAGCTGCACCACCAGCACCTGCAATGATCACTTTAAAACCCTCTTGATGTGCAATTTTTGCAAAGCTTAGCATATCCTGAGGGCTGCGATGGGCAGAAAGAACTCGATAAACGTAAGTCACATCAAATTGCTTGAGTACTTTTCCCGCCTCTTTCATGGTTTTAAAATCAGAATCAGAGCCCATGACAATGGCCACCAACGCTGTTTTTTTAGTTTTCATTTTTTAGGCCTTTAGCATTAAAAGCGCTTTTTTCCCAATCTTTATCAATTGTTTTAAGTTGGGTCCCGTCAATGTGATGTGCCCCATTTTCCGACCCTTTTTGATCTGTTTTTTTCCATAGATGTGAACGCTCGCCTGCTCATGCTTAAAAACCCCAGGTTGTTTCAAAAAGGTCGCCGGCTCATCTTTGCTTCCTAAAATGTTTAGCATGTACGCGTATCGATCTCTTAAAATCGTTGAACCCAAATCAAAGCCACACAGCGCCCTGATGTGATTTTCAAACTGTGAACACAAAGCCCCTTCGATGGTGTAGTGCCCCGTGTTGTGAACACGCGGCGCAATCTCATTGAGCACCACATGATTGTTTGGACCCAAAAAAAACTCCAAACCAAACGCACCCACCCCATCAATGGCCAAAACCGCTTGTTTGGCCATATGTGTGACCTGGTTAGAAATCGAAGAAGATACTCTGGCTGGAACCAAGACTTCATGACAAACATGATTGCGATTGATCGACTCAACAACCGGGTAGGTTTTGATTTCACCTTTGATTGATCGAACCAAAATAATGGCCAACTCTTTTTGAAATGAAAAAAATTGCTCTGCATAAAGGGCTTCCTTGCCAAAACCCAATGCGCGCCAAGCTTTCAAACAATCTTTATTTGAAACAATGGTGTAATTACCCTTGCCATCGTATCCTCGACATCTCTTTTTTAAAACCAAGGCCGATTTTGCTTCCCTCTTGATTTTTTTTAAATCGTCTAAGGATCGTACATCATAATACCGGGTCAATGCCAAACCCGCTCGTTCAAACACTTGCTTTTGCATGAGCTTATCTTGTACAAGACTTAGAGTGTATGGGCTTGGGAAAATCGGTGTTTTAACCTTATCAAACAATTTTGAGTCAATGAATTCACTTTCATTCGTTATCACGTCTACCGTTTTGGCAAATGAACGAATGGATGCTTCGTTGTGAGGATCACCCTCGGTCAAAAACCCATACAAAGACGGTATGGCGATCTTCTTCTTTTCAAGAATTCGAACATCCAAGCCCAATTTCAGAGCAGCCATGGCCAACATCTTGGCCAACTGCCCACCTCCCAAAATGCCCAGCGTCGTCAAGGGGTTTTGATGCATGTTAGGGTTCAATGGATTGCTCAAACGATGGATCTTCAACAACGTGGGTTAAAACAGCCACTTCATAAACCTTAAGCAAACCATGAGCATAAGCGACTTTTTCATTGCGAACACGCTGTGCGTAGCCAATGGCCTTTTGATCCTCTAAAAAAAGCTGACCTGTAAACACCAGGTCTTGCCAAAGATTCCGGTTGGGGCTGATTAAAACTGCTTCATTGCTTGATACAAATCGTTCAATACGTCTCCTGCATTCAATTAAATTTGGCTCGCATTGTAAGGGCAGCAACTTTCGCATATCTTTGGTTTTATAAATAAAATACACTGGATTTGTCTTAAAAAAATGATTGATCAAAGCAGCATAATCGCGCTTTAACCCGCCCAGATCGTGTGCACGCTCAATAAATTGATATCCATCCATCAGGCCTTGGATTTGATTCTTAAGGGTACGACCGGAAATATCCGGGGTAAACAGTGAACCCAAAAGAGAGAGATGATTTGCTTGATGAAACAACTCACGACAATCGTCAAGCGACTCACATTGTACATCTTGTTTAAAAACCTCTTGACTTAAACGATTTGAAATTAAACCCAAAACACTTGCCTTGAAATCAAGAAGCTTGTTTGCATGTGCTGTCATGCAAGTCAAAACAAGCCCCACCCACAGAATACGAAATTTCATCTAAGTTCAAGCTACTACGGTCACGTTTTTTTTTCAATCATTCAATGGTTTTTCCATACGAACATCGCACGGCGACCCATTGCATGTCGAACAGACAACAAAACCAACTTTTTGATAAAGCTTAAGTGCCTCTTTAAACATGGATGATGTTTGAAGCCACAGGAGCCTTGCGGTTTGTCGTTTGGATAATTCAATCGCATGACGTAAGAGCATAAATCCCAGACCTTTGCCCACATGCTGTGGCTTTAAATAAAGTTTAGATAATTCAACCACGCCGTCTTTTTGAAAAATCAATGTATAAAAACCGATGACCTCACCTTGCTCATCCCTTAACACATTGCTTAGCCTGTCCATTCCAAACAATTCATTTTGTTGATTCATGGATTTTAGATGTACATCAATGCC
>JAYRVV010000074.1:0-2826 GCA_041918415.1 Bdellovibrionota bacterium
GGAAGCGTTTTTTCTCTGGGGAAACAGAGGATTCACAACCGAGGATGCAACAAAGCAGATTGCCATTTATCTGTTATTTTTAGAGTGGATTAAATGGATAATATGCGAGGCGCACCGGAGGTTTGAACCGGAGCGTGCCTGTAAGGCACGTGAGGATTCACAACCGAGGATGCAACAAAGCAGATTGCCATTTAATCCACTCTAAAGGGGTTCTTGTTGTGTGATGCAGTGAAAAGCTCCCAAGCCCCACACCAATTCTCTTGCATCTATCGCGACGATTTTCCTTTCTGGAAATATTTTTTCAAGGGTGTCGACGGCATGTTGATCGTTGGGGTCATTGAACACGGGTAATAAGATCACTTTGTTTGCAATGTAAAAGTTAGCGTAACTTGCGGGCAGTCGAAAGCCATCGTGAATCAGGGCTTTGGGCATGCAAAGCTCAATGATGTTGGGCGATTGACCGTTTTGAAGTCTGCTTTTTTTTAAAATGTTTAAGTTTTGAGCAAGTGGCTTATGGTTTTTGTCGTTTCGATTAGGCTCAATCATGGTCAAAATGGTGTTTTCATTCACAAAGCGTGTGATGTCGTCGATGTGTCCGTCAGTGTCGTCACCTTCGATACCGTCTTTTAGCCAGATGATGCAACTGATGCCCAAAGCGGCTTTTAAATTGTCCTCAATTTGGCTTTGTTTTAAAGCAGGGTTTCTGTTTTTGTTTAAGAGACAGGATTGGGTGCTTAACAATGTGCCTTGGCCATTGACATCAATGGAGCCGCCTTCCAACACCATGGGCAGTTTGACTTCTTTGATATTGGTGAGGTTTGCAATGTGCGAGGGTATGTTTTGATCCAAGTCAAAAGGCCATTTGTTACCCCAGGCGTTGTATTGCCAATGGCTGATGATTTTTTGATTGGTTTTGTTTTTTAAAAAGATAGGTCCGTGATCTCTGGCCCAGGAGTAATTGTTTGGTATGAAATGAAAGTGAACGTTGCTTAACGATGCATCTTCCTTCATCAGGTTTTGTTTTGCATTTTTAAGGGTATCTTCGTCATGAATGCTAATGTGCACTTCTTCTGAATTTTGAAGTGCCTTGACCATTTTGGCCCATGTGGATGGAATGTTTTTAAAGAGGCCCGGCCAATGTTTTTCATCGTGTGGCCAAGTAAGCCAAGTGGCCTTGTGTCTTTGCCATTCGCTGGGCATGAAATAGTCTTCTTGTTTGAGCTTTAAGAATGCTTCATCCATTTTTTTTGCAAAGGGATTGGTAGGTTTGAGGCTGTCGATTTCTTAAAAATCCCCAGGCCTCTTGAAGTGCTTTAACCTTTGAAAGATCAACGCTTGCCATGACAATTTCGTTTGCTTGGGTTTTGGCTTTGGCAATGATGTTGCTTGATGGGTCAGCGATGAACGAGCCTCCCCAAAAATGTAAGTGACCTTCAAGGCCTACACGATTGACAGCACAGACATAGACGTTGTTACTGGCGGCGTGTCCGAGCATGGCGTTGGTCCACATTTGTTGCCAATTGCCTGTGATGTTTTTCTCAACCTGATCATCAATTTGACCAATGGCAGTTGGATAAAAAATCACTTGAGCGCCGGCCAATGTTGCAAGCCTTGCGGCTTCAGGAAACCACTGATCAAAGCAAATCAGTACGGCGATTTTACCAAATGCCGTATCAAACACTTTCACGCCTTCTTGGCTTGATTCAAAGTAGTGTTGTTCGTGAAACAAAGGATCTTCAGGAATGTGAATTTTTCGATGCAGACCCAGTAAAGCACCATCTGTGTTAAACACAGGGGCTGTGTTGAAATGGCGACCCTCATTGGTTTTCTCAAAAAGAGAACCACCTATCAACACAATGTTGAGTTCCTTGGCGAGTTTGGAAAGCATATGGGTGCTTGGACCCGGGATGGCTTTTGCTTTTAAAAAGGCTTCTTTGTCATTTTTCTTTTGGCAAAAATAAGGTCCCAAAAAAAGCTCGGGAAGGCAGACCATGTTGGCGCCCATCCTTGCAGCCTCTTTGATCATGTCGATGGCTTCATGAAGGTTTTTGTCTTCATCATTCATGCAAGATTTTTGTATCAATGCGATTTTTATCATGTTTCGCGTATAGCATTTTTTGCTTTTGAGGATGATGTTTTTTTTATGAATTCCTGTATATGCATTTTTATAAGCCCAAGTTAAGGTGCAAGTTTAATTAAAAAAGACTGTTTTCACTTGGCATGGATCATGCTAAAGCAAACGGGTAAGTCTGCTTAAGGCAAACGCATTATTTAAAAAAACCAATGGTTAAGGAGTATTAGCTATGAGTCGTAATTTGGTCATCAGTTTGATTTGCTGCCTTTTTGCCGCATGTGCCATCATCGAGACACCTCACGAAAGTCTTAACAACCAGGCTGAGTTAGAATCCATTGAAATGAAAAAAGTTTTTATCATTGATCATGATGCCTCTTCGCCTTTACATTACCCGCCCATCAGTGGCACAACTTTGGAGTTTAAAATTGTCGATGAGGACTCCAATCCTTATCAATTTCAAACGGTGAAATGGTCGATTAAAGAGGGCAAAGGCGGGCTGCTTTATCAAGAAACCCAGAGCGATGAAATGGGTGTTGTAAAAAATCACATTCAAAGCGATTTTATTGAAGGCAACATTTTTTTAGAGCTTGTTTTTACAAATGATCAGACTGAAGAAATCACATTAACTTTTGGCAAGCCCGTATTAAAAATTCTTCCTGAAAGCTATCCAAGGCCCGAGTATAAGCTCTGTAACGAGTATGGCAGGGTATGGGATAAGCCTGTTGTGTTTGAATTAAAGGCGGGCAAAGTCC
>JAYRVV010000075.1:0-3881 GCA_041918415.1 Bdellovibrionota bacterium
AAAAGAAGAAACGTTCATGCAAGCCTTAAGCAAGTCATTCGCACTTTGCTCTTTAATGCATTGAATGTTTGGGTGACTGGGTTTGATGCATGAAACACCATGCACATAAGTCACACGGCCGCCATGCAAGGCCACCGTTTGAGCAATGTTTGAAGCAAATTTTCCACTGGACGGTGAAGATATGAATCGAACGGGATCAAAGTATTCACGCGTTGAACCAGCTGTGATCAAAAAATGTTTTTGCTTCAATGTGTTTTTTTGGATTCGATTTTCGATTCTTTCTAAAATAATTTCATGGCTTGCAATTTTACCTTCGCCAAAAGTATTGCAAGCCAGCAAACCGATTTGGGGATTGACCAATTCGTGACCCCTGGCCATCAATGTTTGGATGTTGGTCTTGATGGCTTCATTGTTCCACATCGACGAGTTCATGGCAGGCACAAACAAAACCGAACCCGAGTAAGCTAAAAAAGCGGTGGATAGAAAATCGTCGGCCAATCCCAAGGCACATTTTGAGATGATGTTGGCCGTAGCGGGGCATATGATGAAACAGTCACAATCTTTTAATACTTCAATGTGTGGGTTGGGTTTGTCTACGTTTGGATTTTTGAAAAATAAATCAGATTGAACCGGCTGATGGGTTAAGGCATAAAATGTGGTTGCACTTATAAATTTTTGCGCGTGCTGGGTCATGATGACACTGACTTGATGGCCCTGACCGATCAAGTCTCTGGCCAAATCACAGGACTTGTAAGCAGCGATGGATCCTGTGATCCCTAAAATGATTTTGGCCATCAGTTTAATTCCATGAGGTTGGCGAGGTAATGCGTTCCTCGTAAAGTTAAAGTGGCGTCGTGCTTGTATTCTTTGGGGAGCATGGGATGGATGATGTCTAAATTTCCACCCGTTACAACGACATCAACTTGATTTAACTTTTGCTCCTCTTTAATTTGATCAACGATGCCTTTGATCATGATCGCGTGACCATAAACCAAGCCGCTCAAAAGTGCCTCATTGGTGTTTTGACCTACAATTTTTTTAGGTTTCTCTAAGACGATGGGTTTGAGCAATGATGCCCTTTCAAACAAGGCTTGCATGGAAATGCCAAGTCCGGGCACGATGAGACCTCCACAAAAATTTCTTTTTTCATCGACATAGGTGATGGTGCTTGCCGTGCCAAGGTCAATACATATGGATGGGCTGCTGTAATCTTGAACCATGGCTTGTGTCGAGCTTAAACGATCTGGACCAATCGAATGAGGATCTGTTAATTTTACTTCAAACGATCTGGGGGTTTGGTGCGTGATGAGTTTTACTTTGGGACCAAATTTTAAAAGCTCAGAGGTGATGGCTGGAACAACGGAAGAAACCACAATGTGTGAAATGTTTGTAAATGACTCATCAATATCAAAAAGCAATTCGTTCAATATGGCATGGTATTCGTCTTTGAATCGTCCCTTGTGACTGGAAATCTTCCATGTTTTGATGATGGAATTTTGCTTCACAAAACCAAACGAAGTTTTTGTATTGCCAACATCAACGATGAGCATTTTCATGATTGTTTCACTTCCTTAACAAATTGTTGAGCGGCGTGAATCAACAGCTCTTTTAAATTGGCTTTGGGTTTGACAAATTTGGGGACATGACCAACGTTCAATCCGACCAGATCGTGCGTGACCAAGACCTGTCCATCGCAGTCAGGGCCAGACCCGATGCCAATGGTTGGTATGGATAGTTTTTGTGTGATGTTTTTAGCCAAGGTTGGTTCAACACATTCTAAAACCACACTGAATGCACCTGCTTTTTGCACACTCAAAGCATCTTGAAAAATAGCATCGGCCTCGTTGTGTGATTTTCCCATCATTCTCATTTGTCCGATTTGGTGCAGCGATTGTGGTGTTAAGCCAACATGTCCCATGACGGGTATGCCCCGATTGACCAAAAATGCAATCGTTTCATTCATCGAAGTTCCCCCCTCAAGTTTAACAGCTTGAGCCTGGCCTTTTGAAAGGAACAAGCTGGCATTGTCAAAAGCGACTTGAGGACTTGTCTGATAGGAGCCAAAAGGCATGTCAGATACGACAAACGTTTCGGGCGCGCCGTTGGTGACAGCCTGCGTGTGTCTTAGCATGTCTTGCATGCTGGCTGCCAATGTGTTTTTAAATCCAAGGACAACATTGGCCAGAGAATCTCCAACCAACAATACATCAACCCCTGCACTTTGTAGCATGTTGGCCATCGGATGGTCGTAGGCTGTGAGCATGGTGATTTTTGATCCATCTTGTTTTAATTTCATAAGGCTGCTGATCGTGTGTTTCATGCGCTCATGCTCGCTTTCATTTTTGATCGAACAACTCTTCCGGTTTTTTCAAGAGCAATGTTTTTTATTTTTTCCAAATCACGCTTTGTGTTTGGGAAATGATTTTTTGCTTCGTCAAAGAGCTGTTTTGCAAACTGACCTTGACGAATGGCCTTGAAAATCGTGTCTAATTTCACTTGGGTGTTTTGATCGATCAGTTTTTTACTGGCCATGAAACCACCGTACTGTGCGGTCGAGCTTGCCTTGAGCAAGGTTTTAAAAAGCCCTTGTTTAGAAAATAATTCGACCATGAAATTAAGCTCGTGCATGCATTCGAGGTAAGCCACTTCTGGCTTGATGCCATTTTTAACCAACGTGTCAAAAGCCATGGCCACCAAACTGGGCACACCACCACACAACAAAACCTGTTCTGAAAACAAATCGGCTTCAACCTCGTCTTTTACGTTAGCCTGATACATCCCCGCTCTTTCAAAACCAAGGCTTTTGGCCAATTGCCTGATGATAGGACCCGCCTGCCGATTGACCTGATGCTCAATGTTGTACACACAGGGTACACCAAAGCCTTCCAAATAAAGTTTTCTGACGGCGTGTCCGATACCTTTGGGTGCCAAAAGCAAATGATTGCAATCTTTTGGCCAAGCAACCGTTTTGTAATGGAGTGTAAAACCGTGGGCAAAAACCAAAGAGGATCCGGGTCTGATGTGAAGCCCGTGTTCTTGATAAAAAGATGGCATGGCATCATCGGGCATGAGTAAAGCAATGATTTTGTAATTTGATAAATTTTGAAACGACTCGTGTTGGAGTTTAAGCTTTTTAACTTTTTTAATGTTTGGGCTTTTGGGTCTAAGAAAAACCGACACACGATGGCCGCTGTCTTTTAAATTCAGGGCCCAGCTTTGTCCTTGATTGCCAAAACCGACAATGCCAATGGGATCTTTCATGGACACTTGGATTATCAGAGCTTGAGGGGGTTTACAAGGGGCCGGTGGTGGCTTTTCAATATTGGGGCTGTTGAATAATTGCCCAACTTCTTCGTTCTCGCTCACTCGCCATCCTCGCGTACCTACCCAAGTACGCTGTGGTGGCTCGTTCGCTGTGGCCTCGAATTTGGATCAATTCTTCAACAGCCAAAAAATTGTATTTTTCTTTGATTCCCATATTCATGATAGAATGGCTTCGGTCATGAATAAACGTTTTAACTGGTTCATTGGATTTGTGATTTTGTTTGTTTTCAATGCCTTGTCTCAAAATGAAATAGCACCCCCCTTAAACCCTTACGAGCCACGACCGGGCTTTGGTACTCCCGATCCATCTTTCTCTCCTCCCACGACGGATCCAAGCTTACCCCCCATGCCAGATGGAGGCGTGCCTTTGCCTCCTTCAAGTGAATTTCCACCCTTTGACCCATACGCTGATGATGGCGGTTTTGGGGATGAAGGTTTTGGAGGATCAGAAGGTTCTTCACAAAGGGAAGGCAAGGACAGCATGCGATTGGTGGAACCACAAAAAGATGAAAGCTGTCAATTGTACAAAAACGAGCTGTTAAAGAATAAAAAGTATG
>JAYRVV010000076.1:0-1698 GCA_041918415.1 Bdellovibrionota bacterium
CACCACAAATTAAGGCCGTTTTTTGCATGTTCAGACTTATACTGCTCTATCAAAAATTATCAATTTTTAAATGGCAAACTCTTTAATAAAAGAATCCTCCCAAGACTCAAACTTTAAGATATTTAATGCCTTTTTTAATTTGCATGTATTTAAAACGCTGTACACCGGTCTTCTTGCTTTGGTTTTGTATTGAACGCTTGAAATGGGGAGAATTTCTTTCAATGCAAACTCTTGACCTTGGCTCTTAAAATGGTCAATGAACCAGTTGGCAAAGGCAAACCACGTGGTTGAACCCTCTGCACTTAAATGGTAAACACCTGCTTCAATGTGCTTGGCTTTCTCTAAAACATTCCATGTCATTTTTGCAATGAAGGACGCACTGTTGGGCGTACCCCATTGATCATGCACCACAGATATTTGCTCCTTTTCTCTTGCAAGCTTTAGGATCGTACCAACAAAATTTTTTCCTTCTTTTGCGTAAATCCAACTGGTTCGAAAAATAAATGCTTTAACGTCGGTGTCTAAAATTGCTTTTTCACCATCCAATTTTGTTTGTCCATAAACATTGATTGGATTCGTGTGAGAATTTTCAACCCAAGGTTCACTCTGCTTGCCATCAAACACATAATCGCTTGAGTAATGTACAAGCACAGCATTGTTTTTCTTACACCACTTGGCCATTACACTTGGAGCTTTTGAGTTAATCAGCTTTGCTTTTTGCGCTTCATCCTGTGCTTGCTCAACATTTGTATAGGCAGCGGCGTTGATCAAAATGTTAGGTTTGAATTGATTAAGAACATGTTCAATTTGACTCAGGTCAGAGACATCTAACTCTTGTCTTCCCAAACACTTGGCCTGGGGTAATATGCGCTTCAGCGCCTTTCCGACTTGACCATCTTTTCCAATGATTAAAATGGGATTCATGTCACAAAGATTGGATTAAACCCAAGCGTGATCCATCGTATTTATTTTTTTTGACCACTTGTATCCAGCTTTCGTTATTCAAATACCATTTTACCGTTTTTTCTATGCCTTCGTTAAAAGTGACCTTGGGTTCCCATCCTAATTGAGATTTGATTTTACTGATGTCCAGCGAATATCGTCGATCGTGTCCTGGTCGATCTTTTACAAATTCAATGAGGTTTTCGTAGGGTGTGTTTTGAGGCCTGAGGTGATTGAGCACTTCGCATATTTTTTTCACCACACTTAAATTCGTCATGCATTCACCCGAGCCAATGTTGTAACGCTGACCCAAACGACCACTTTCGATCACTGTTAACACCGCTTCACAATGATCCAGAACATACAACCAATCCCTCTCCTGTAGACCATCACCATACACGGGGATGTTTTGCTTTGATAGTGCACGACTGATGACCAGTGGAATTAATTTTTCAGGAAAATGGTAGGGACCATAATTGTTTGTACAGTTTGTCAATAAAACTGGGAATCGATAGGTTTGATGGTAGCTTCGAACCAAATGATCGCCGCCTGCTTTCGATGCTGAATAGGGAGAGTTTGGCTCATACACATCGTCTTCTTTGGATGAACCCTTCGACACCGAACCATAAACTTCATCGGTTGAAACATGAAGCACCCTAAACGTGCTGTCCAAACCAAGGTTTTGCATATACCTGCGCGAACATTCAAGTACAGTCAAAACGCCAAGCACATTGGTTTCAACAAATATTTTGGGTC
>JAYRVV010000077.1:0-3973 GCA_041918415.1 Bdellovibrionota bacterium
AAAAGCAGTTTTTGTGCCAGAAATCATGTCGCGGTTTTGATGGAGCTTGCAAAACAAAAAGGTTGCTTGTTGGGTCATGAAGTTTTTGTTAATTTTAAAAAGAGTTCTCAAAAACAATTGCAAAAACCATGGACAAAGCACGACCGCCTGTACAGCACAATGAGTATGGTTTTTCAAACACAACCTTCAAAACAAAATGGCTTTTTATGTTCAAAGGTGTTTTGGATAAAAAATAAAGATAAATTAACGGTGATTCATCCATGTGATCATAAATCCATTGAATTAAGTTCTCAATTTGAGGCTTTGTTTGAATGGATGAGTGTTTCCAAGCCAGATCTGGAAAAAATGTATGAGCACCTAAAAAGAAAAATCAACACTCCATTTGAGAAAAAGATTGTTTCACAGTTGGTTTTACAAATGCAAATGGGTGGCTTTGTTCGTCATGATGGGGATCCCTTGCTGATCAAGTATCGAAAAAAGAAAATCGACACCTTTGTAGAAAACTTAACAGTGCCTTATTACCGTTCATTGGGAAAGCTCAATGATATCGACCACGTTCCATTTGTGGATTCTAAAATCCTTCAAAATCGATGGAATGATTTTTTTGTAAGTCATTACAAATATGTGGATCGTAAGCATAAGGATTTGTATTCACGCTTTTCATCAGGTTCCACAACCGGGCAGGGTCTAAAGACGGTGATGGAGCAAAAAGTGTATAACAAGCGAGAACAAAGTGTATTGCACATCAATCCAAACGTGAATTTAAAAAAAATGTGTTCTGTGAATCGAGCGACCAATTTGTTCAAGCAAGACGATGTTCGATCTTACCCCATGATCAAAAAAGAAAAGGGGCAATTAAAGATCACACCATGTGAAAACGTGACTCAATTCAAGGAGTCTACGATGCATGAATTGCTCGATACAATTCAAAAATATAAACCCGATGTTCTCGCCGGCGCGCCTGAATATCTCGCTCTGTTGGCTCGCGTGGCCCTCAAGCATGATCTGAAAATTCCAAGTGTGAAAACAATTGATGTTGGTCACAATCATTTGTGGTCTGTTTATAAAAAGGTCATTGAACAAGCCTTTGGTGTTCAAGTGAGTGTTCGCTATCATTCCTCTGAGTTGGGTTTGATTGCGATCACGTGCCCTTTTCAAAACATGCACCTTTTGCATAGCAATCGCTGGGTTGAATTGATCAACTTGCAAGGTAAGGCTGCCAAAGAGAACGAAAAGGCCATGTTGTCTTATTCTTCTTGGGATGGTCAAATTCGACCACAACTTCGATATTTACAAGGTGATGTGGTGATGCCTTTAGGCAATGTTTGCGCTTGTAAAGTACCCTCCCAAATCATCAAGTTGTTGGGCAGAGCCAAAGATGTGATATTGAGTCATCGTGGTCAATGGGTTTCGTATCAAGACTTGGATGACGTTTTAAATCAAGTGGATACATTCTTTATGTTTCAGGCGGAGCTTAGCGATGACTTGTTAAAGATTCAATTTTGTCATGTCGTGGATGAATTGAAATTGAACATCAGTTCTATTAAAACCCAGCTTGAAAACTTGTATGGCGTGAAAGTAGAGTGTGCTGTTGTGGATTTTATTGGATACCCCACAAAAGGAAAACTCTTGGGTTTTAAAAACGATTCCTCAAAACAGACATTTCTTTCGGCTTTTAAAACAGCTGTGATGTGATGAGCTTAGTTGGACGAATGAAGTTGTTTGGTTTATAAGGTACAGTTCATTGTTGGCCGCTGTGGTGAAATGGCAGACACGCTAGGCTTAGAACCTAGTGGTAGAAATACCGTGGGGGTTCAAGTCCCTCCAGCGGCACCAACACTTCCAATTTAAAATTTGAAATTTATCCGTTCGCGTGTATGGATATTGAAGTGCGTGCGTTGATGTTGGTGATGGGTTTTTCTTTATGTTGCCAAGGGCAGGTCAACATTGCCAACTCGTATTATGTTTTTGACAAAAACGAAAAACGCCATCTTCAATTGGATAAAGATTTAAGCGATCAATTTGTTTTTCCAAGAAAAAGGCAGATTGGTGGTACTTGTCATCTGTACGCAAGTGCGGCCTTGATCGAGGCGGCTCATCACCGTGCGTTTTTAAAGACCATTGATTTACCCGTTTCGCTTTATGTGATTCATTACCTTCAAAAGAAACTTCAAAAAATCCAGAGTTTTCCATCATCAACAGCAAACACTTTATTTCAACCCAATCGATTGCTGGGGAGCTTGGATGGAGAAGTCAATGTACTTCATTCCATTGCATCTGTTTTTGACAGCATCGAACACCTTGGCCTTGTTTCTGATTATGTTGAAAAAAAGATACTGAATTCATTCATGGATGAACTCTTGGCAATAAAGCGACATGGTTTGGAACCTCTTGATATGTATCAGAAGCTGCAAAAGTCTTTTTTTTCAAACGCCTCTTTACCCAAAACAACACACAATTCAATGTGGTTTCAAATTAGAAATCTTTTTAACAAGCACATTGGACAAATGGAACAAATTAAAAGCAACATGTCGAAGGGACAATGTGCAAACGTTTACATGCATCAACACCCCTTTGACCTTAAACTTTCACTTGCTTTGTTGGACAAAAACATTCCGTTTATATGTAGATCCCGCATGATTAACATCAAAGAACAAAAGGATTGGCATGCAACCGTGATCATGGGCTATCTAATCAAGCAAAATGACCAGATACATTTTTTGCACCTTGACCCCAACCATTTTTACAGTGGTCTTCAAACTTTAACGCTTGATAAGGCCTGCGATTATATATTTTATTTAACGGTCAACAATGAAGATCGGTTTATTCAAAATAAATATTCATCAAGGTCTGTTAACAAAAATATTGCGTATGTTTTAGCAAACTAATTTATTCGCTCATGTCTTTGTCGCAATTAATGCGTATTTCTTTGGACCAGGTCTTTTGATCGTTCAATTGACAACTGTACGACATGACTTCGCCGATGAGATTTGCGTTTTTAATGGTGTGTATGATGCCGCATCGACTTGTCGATGAATCATAGTCACTGAACTTTGGAAGTTTTCTTTGTATGGAGGTTTCCCTCACAGATTCGTGTGTATCATCAATGGTACGGTAAAAGCGAAATTTAACATCGCCTGTATAATCATCTTTCCATGTTTCTTTCACAATAATTTGAATGTAGGTTTCTCGACCATGAATGTATTTGCAATGAACTTCAATGTCTGGACATGCAAATGCCATGAAAGGTAACGAAAAAAATATGAGTAATGTTTTCATCTGATCCCCCTTATGAATGGCGGGCCATGACGGATTCGAACCGCCGACCCTCAGGTTCGAAGCCTGATGCTCTATCCAGCTGAGCTAATGGCCCAAGTTCAAGAGAGGGGCAATGATTAGCCATCTTCTTTGTTCCCGCTCACTCGCCTTAAACTTCAGTGGTTTCATAACCTAAAAAGACAGTGGGTTCAAACTTTATTTTCCATGGCAATATCGACAAGCAGAGGAAACTTGTGTGGCTAAAAAGTAATTGGCAGGTTTGTTTTGGACTTGAGTTTTAGCCTTTGAGATGTCCATTAAAAACTCATCGAGATGCCTATCCAGTATTGGGTGGTTGGTGTTGGCATTGCGTTTCAATTCAATGGCAGAACTCTCCATGTCCATCAAGGCTTTTAAGACCTCGTTTGAATCAATGGTTTGGTTTTCAAGCAATTGCGAAAGCCTCACCGAAGCTCTGGCCACAGTCCACATGGCCGATTGAAGGGTTTCTTTTTCAATGTACCTAAAATTGGGAGGGTAGGTGTATTTTCTCAAATCTCTGGCCGATTGCACGCATGCAAACTGTGACAGCGTCACCAAGGCCAAGATGATCAACGATTTATGCTTTGGGCGCACTGTCAGTGGCTTCTGTTGCGGCTTTTGGTTTTGCAGGGCTAAGTTTGATAAGTTTCGCTTCGATAAGGACATTAATCTT
>JAYRVV010000078.1:0-1812 GCA_041918415.1 Bdellovibrionota bacterium
CGGTTTAAATTTTCATCCGAATATATTTTCGAAATTAAAATGGACATTTTCTGAGCAATCAAAGGATTGGTGTCATCATAAACAACGTTCGCGATTCGACTGCTTTCGTTGGTGTCCACTGAAACACTGCCCTGAAATCGATTGGTCAACGAATCGATGTTTACATTTTGAAACACACCCTGTTCAATAGCGACTTTGGCTGCGCGATTGAGTATGTCCCTGCTTTTAATGATTTGATACTGCGTTTCATAATAGCGCTGCGCAGACCACCAACTGTAAGTGGAACTATTCACCACATCCTGAAAAAAAGCTGCGTCTGGCGTCTCTGCACCAATTTCAACTGATGTTTTGGCTCTAAATATTTTGGGTTGCTGCAAAGTCCACACAAGAACCAAAAACAAAGTTCCGCATAAAAAAGATAACACAAACCATCGTCTTTTCCATACTTGAAACAAATAATCTTTAATCAGTATTTCCGGCATTAAAAGAAACTTTCCGGCACCACAATAACATCATTGGGTGCCAAATTAACGTTCTTCGCTTTGTTCAATATAATTTTATCTAAACGAACTTCAATTTTTTCTTCACCTTTATTGGTTTTTCTTAAAATGTACGTTGACCTCGTTGACGCAGCTGGATTCGCACCTCCGGCAAGTGTGATCGCTTGCAAGATGGTCATTTTCTCCTCAAAGGGCACAGGCCCTGATTTCATCACGCTGCCCATCACAAAGATTTCATCGGCCTTTGGAACATTGATCACATCGCCATTTTTTAAAATCACATTTTGATTCAAATCACCTTTGTTGATCAATCCATAATAATCAATCAACATTGGCGTCCCTAGGTATTGGCTGTCTGTTAAAACTTCAGGCTTTATTTCTTCAGGCGTGGCTTGCTCGACCTTGCTTAAGTTTGCATCGTCCGCTACAGGTTTATTCGTATCATCCTTTTTTTCATTTTGGGTTCGAAGTAAAACGATTTGTTTCGCGCCTTGAGTTAAGATGCCACCCGCCTGTGACAGCGCATCCAATATTCGTGTATCATCCGTAAGCGCATATCGACCTGGCTTTGCAACGGCACCCAGCACCATCACCTTCTTGCTGTTGTATTCAACAACCCTAACCGTCACTTGTGGGCTGATCAGAAAACCGTTTTTCAATTGATTCGTCAAAACATTCTTGATCTGTTCGGTGCTTAAATCATCCACAGAGATTTTATTAAGGTATGGAAAATCAATGGCCCCATCGCGACCAATTTGAAACTGACCAGAAAAGTCTTTTTCACCCAATACCTGAACGCTGATGACATCTTCGGGACCCACCAAATAGCCCTGAGCAAGCAAACTTGTCGCAACAAGCAAAAACAGTGTACTAATAACTTTGGACATATTCATCAGTAATAAATCTCAAATCCCAACATGACAATCATTTTATCAAAATCAGCGATGCCCAAGTTGGTTACAATATCTGAACTGTTGGAATCTCTCATGATGTACTGAAAATCCACGTAGGTTGAAAAATACCTCTTAAAATCATACAACAAGCGAACCATCGTTTGTGAAACAAAATCATCTCGGGTTTGGTCACCATCCGGATTTAGGTTTGGTCCTGAAAAATTTAAAAACGAAATCTCTTCTTTAATCATGAGTCGAAATTTTCTAAAGACATGTGCACTCATGTCAAAAGAAATGCGATCCGTTTTGTAATAGTTAGTAAACGAACTGGTTTGAACATCCCTTATAAAATGAATGCTCATTTTTGATTTTGATGAAGGTAAGTACTCAAAACCAAACTGACCTGTCATGCTTGAAGC
>JAYRVV010000079.1:0-1674 GCA_041918415.1 Bdellovibrionota bacterium
ATTTTAAGACATGATTCTAAAACTGAATCATCGTGTGAAGGTAGCCATTCTTGTCGAAGAAGGGCCACTGTGCAGCCCTTTGGATAACGAATGTCTCCGATGTCCATGGACTCTTCGTTCATTAAAATTTTAAAAAAAGTTGTTTTACCTGCGCCATTTGGGCCCACTACGCCAATTTTCGCGTGGGCAGGTATTAAAAATGATGCATGCTCGAACAAGGTTTGAGCTGCAAATGATTTGCCAAGGTTTTCGATGCTGATCATGTGTTTAAAAAGTCCGTCTTCTTAGCAAACTTGGCTTAGAAAGGAAACATTCATTTGCACTTTATTCGAAGATAACTTTTGCATCCACCGAGGTTTTAGATGGCGTTCCAACTTTGTAAGACTTCAAGATAATTTAATCGTTCCAATAATTTGGGGTTGGGGCAAGAGGTAAAATCCATGCTTCCAATCATTTGCGTGACGCTTTCATATTCATTTTCATCAAGCCATTTGTAAAGGTCTTTGGTTATGGCTTGCAGATGCGAAGGACCATGAATCAACAAAGCCGAGACCATTTGTACGCAATGCGCTCCACTCATCAACGCCTTCACTGCATCCAGATGACTGTGGACACCTCCACTGATGGCCAACGACGGTTTGATTCGCTTAGATAATATCGCCAGCGCATGCAAGCGAGGTAGCAATTCACTGGGTTTTGATAGCTCAATGGTGCGTTTATAGTTTAATTCATTCACATCGATATCAGGCTGATAAAATCGATTGAATAAAACCAAACCATTGACACCCACGGATTCCAGCCGTTTGGCCAAATTGGGAAGCGATGTATAGTACGGTGATAATTTTACAGCCAAGGGAATTTGAATGGAGCTTTTTACCGATTGAACCAATTCAAGCAATGCGTTTTCAATGTCCTTAGCACTTTGTTCAAATTGAGTTGCAATCATGTACGTGTTTAATTCAAGTGCATCTGCACCCGCCTGTTCCATGAGTTTTGCATAGCGAATCCATCCGCCTTTTGTGCAACCATTTATAGAAGCAATCACTTTTAATGGTTTAAGTTGCTTAAGTTTTTGAATGTGTTCCAAATAGGCATCTGGTCCAAGTGTAAACAAATCAGAATTGGGTAAAAAAGATAAAGCTTCTCCAAATGAATCTTGGTGAGCATCAACGTGAGTTAAGGCGGCACTTTGTTCGGCTAAAATCTGTTCTTCAAATAAGGAGTTTAAAACGACGACGTTGGCACCGTTGTCTTGTAATTTTTTAACATGATCCAAATCTTTAGCCAAGGGTCCAGCACCAGGAATAAATGGATGCGCAAGTTCCAATCCCATGTACGTTGTTTTTAAATCAATCATTTTGTTTCCTTGTCGCTAGACTCCGCCATGGGAACTTTGGCTAACTCCTGATACATGTTGAATCGATGTCGGGCATAATGTTGGGCGTGAGCCATGAGTTTTTTGAAATGATTGGGGTCAATTTTCTGAGCTATCTTAAAACGCGTTTCATTTTGATAAAACTCGATGGGCTTGGTTGCACCAGGTGTGCTGTCCAATTGCAAAGGCGCAAGCCCGTCGCTGGCTCTGCGTGGGTCAAAGC
Organism: Bdellovibrionota bacterium; assembly: GCA_041918415.1. Taxonomy (GTDB): domain Bacteria; phylum Bdellovibrionota_G; class JALEGL01; order JALEGL01; family JALEGL01; genus JAYRVV01. The sequence continues at coordinate 1,599 of JAYRVV010000079.1, forward strand.
GATATAGATTCCACAAACCAGAATCGACCAAATGTTTTTGCTGAATGACACTGAAGGATAAATCATAGCCATGGGC
>JAYRVV010000080.1:0-9433 GCA_041918415.1 Bdellovibrionota bacterium
CATGGTTTTTATCATCACTTCTTCGCTTTTGGGTTCGATCAACTTCATCACAACCATCGTTTTAATGAGGGCCAAGGGCTTAAGTTTCATGAGAATGCCCTTTTTCGTTTGGGCACAGTTTGTAACTGCATTTTTACTTTTGCTTGCTTTTCCTCCCTTGGAAGGCGCAGCGATTTTACAGCTGATGGATCGTGTAGCTGGAACCAGCTTTTTTATGCCCACCGGCTTGGTTGTGGGTGGTGAGGTTGCTCCCTACAGCGGCGGCGGCAATGTTTTATTGTGGCAGCATTTGTTTTGGTTTTTATCCCACCCGGAAGTTTATGTGCTCATTTTGCCCGCCGTGGGTATCATTGCTGAAATCATTGCATGCAACACAAGAAAGCCTTTGTATGGCTATAAGTCTCTTGTTTACTCCTCGATGTTCTTGGGCTTCATGTCTTTTGTGGTTTGGGCGCACCACATGTTTTTAACGGGCATGGGAACCTTCATGAGCAATTTCTTCATGGTGACCACCATGATCATCTCCGTCCCTTCGGTTGTTATTTTAACCGTGTTCATCATGTCTCTTTGGGGTGGATCCATTCGGTTTAATGTACCCATGTTATTTGCCATCGCTTTTTTACCCATGTTTGGCATTGGCGGGTTAACCGGATTGCCCTTGGGTTTAAACGCGACTGATATTCATTTGCATGACACTTACTATGTCATTGGACACTTTCACTATGTGGTGGCTCCGGGAACGATCTTTGCCTTGTTTGCTGGCATTTATCATTGGTTTCCAAAAATCACTGGTCGAGGCATGAGCAAACTTTTGGGTCATTTGCACTTTTGGCCGTCTTTGGTTTTCATGAATGGCATATTCTTTCCCATGTTCATTTACGGAGCGGCCGGTGTTTCAAGAAGGCTGTATGATCCAACCGTTTATGCTCACGCTCAACCCGTACAATGGCTCAACATTGTCATGTCGGTCAGCGCATGGCTTTTGGCTTTGGCGCAAGTGCCATTCATCATCAACTTTTTTTACAGCATGTTCAAAGGACAAAAGACGCAAGAGAACCCTTGGCAGGCCACCACTTTGGAGTGGGCTGCTCCAAGTCCCCCACCACATGGCAATTTTGTCACTGAGCCCTCTGTTTACAGAGGACCATATGAATACTCAGTGCCCGGTGCAAAGGAAGATTTTTCAGTGCAATTTAAGGAGAATGAATGAACACATTATCTCAAACGACCATCAAAGAACTGTCTTATGCCAAATTGGCCACATGGCTTTTTTTGGCTTCAGAATTGATGCTGTTTGGCTCTTTGTTTTCAGCTTATGTTCTTTTGCGTGCGAGTGCACCCGTTTGGCCACATGGCTTTGAGAGGCTCAACATCAATCTGGCAACCCTCAACACCATTTTTTTAATCACTTCATCGGTGACCGTGGTGTTGGCGTATTTGAACATTCAAAACGGCAACATCAAAGCGTTTAAAAAATATTGGTTCATCAGCATACTCTTGGGCTTGGCCTTTTTGGTGGTGAAATATTTTGAGTACTCACACAAATTTCATGCTGGGCATTTTCCAAAATCAGATTTGTTTTATGCAACTTACTTCACACTAACTGGCTTACATGTGTTGCACGTCATTGGTGGCCTTGTTGTGTTTGCGTATTTTTTGCTTCCGGGATTTTCCTTGTATAACACCAACAAAGAAAAATTCATCGGACGCATTGAGTGCACAGGTCTGTATTGGCATTTTGTGGATTTGGTCTGGATTTTTCTGTTTCCCATTTTGTATTTATTATAAGGAGAGCTATGGAAAAACACGTTTTAAACGTATCAAAATACATCTTGGTGTTTGGAGCCCTTTTGATTTTGACTTTGGTGACGGTTGGGGTTTCAAAATTGCATTTGGGTGTTGTTGGGGCAATCGTCGTGGCTTTGCTTGTGGCATCGCTTAAAGGTAGCTTGGTTTTAAGTTACTTCATGCATTTGATTGGAGAAAACAAGTGGATCTATTTGGTTTTGATCATCACTGTGTTTTTGTTTTTGTTCATGTTGCTTGTGCCCCTGATCGTATCATCTTCGGATTACAGGATGTGACATGTCGCTGAAAGCTTTTCACATTGTATTTTTAATTGCGTCTGTGTTGTGCCTTGTGTTTTTGTGCATTTTTTCAATTAAACATGCAAAGGACCTAACACTGATCATCAGCCTCTTGTCTTTAATTGCCCTTTCGATTTATGCACTGAAAGTGATGAGGACATGGGCAAAATCTTAGTTTTATTTTCGCTTTTTTTTCTAAAATCTGCGCTTGCCTGTGCCGTTTGCTTTGCACCGGAAGAAAAGCAAGCAACCGATGCTTTGCATTACGGTCTTTTGATTATGCTTGGCGTTACTGTGCTTGCACTATTTTTGGTAACTAGGCTTATCCTTAAAATATCCAAAGAAATTCAATGAATGTAAGCGGGCTTTTCGCTTATAATGAAATTCAATGAAATTGGGTGAGCTTTTAATTGAAAACAATCTACTTGATCAAAACCAGTTAAAACTGGCGCTTGAGCACCAAAACCACCACGGCGGAAAGCTAGGCACCAATTTAATTGAACTTGGTATGATCACCGATGAGCAATTGGCGCTCTTTTTATCCGAGCAATTGAAAATCCCCTGCATCCACAAGCATGAACTTGACAACATCCCCGATGAGCTGATCAACATGATTCCCAGAGACTTTGTCGAACGACACCATTTGATCGCATACAAAATGGATCAGAAACTTTATGTTGCTTTGTGCGACCCAAGCAATTTATCCGCGCTCGATAAATTACAGTTTTTGGCCAAAAAACAGGTGGTTAAATCCATCGCCCCTGAAGTTTGGGTGGTGGCCGCGCTTGAAAGATACTACGGTGTCACGCGTTTACTTCGAGATGCGCAGGTTGTAAAAGATGACGAAAGCATAGAATCCACCATCATCCGCGACATCTCCATGACATATAACGATGAGTTCACTGTCCTGAACCAGCCTGAAGTTAACCTCGACATCGATCTAAACAAATTTGTAAGCGAACTGATTAAACTCAAATCCCCCATTCACAGCTTTCAATTGCTTTTCACGTTCATCAACGCTTACTTTGATAAGATGGCCATTTTAAGAATCAACCAGGAAGAAATCAAAGGTTGGATTCTGTCAGGCATTGCCAAACACGTGAATCAATTCCAGGATTTTCACTTGGATCTAAAAAAATACCCACAATTTTTGAAAAAAATTCATGAAAACAAAAATTTTACAGGTCAAAACTCGTTTATTTTACCCAACGAATTGGCTTTAAGCCTTGAGTTTTCCCAAGAACTTCACAGCCTCGTTCACATGATTTTTTTAAGATCAGAGCCCAAAATGATTTTTGTGGGTCAGTTAAAGAGCACCTACGCATCCATCCATAAAAACAATCAGCTGCTGCTCGATGTGTTGTTTCATAAAGTTTCATTTTATGTTGAAATGCTTTATCTAAAAAGAAAAATTTTTGAAGGCACTTCGCTCAGCGTTTCTGTTTAAAATAATCGCTCAACAATTTTGTACTTTCCTTGGCGTATATTCCTTTTGTGATTTGTGGTGTATGGTTGATGCCCAACTGCTTATCATGTTGAAAAATAAATGACAGGGCTCCACCCTTTGGATTGTCACATCCATACACAACCCTTTTGACTCTTGCTTGAATGATGATGCCCGTGCACATCACGCAGGGCTCAACCGTGACGTACAATGTGGCATTGATCAAACGCCATGTTTGCAATCTTTCACACGCCGCTTCAATGGCCAACACCTCTGCATGTGCACTGGGTCGAAAAAGCACTTCCTTTTCATTGTGTGAACTGTACATGACAGCATCGTTTACAACAATGGCTCCAACAGGCACTTCATCATTTTGCATGGCTTTTTGTGCTTCTTTGAGACACAAGGACATAAAGTACTGATCGCTTAATTTGTTTTCCATGCCTCAAAACCGGGCTTGTTCATGTTCCAATAATCCAAACGCTCGCTCTTCTTAAGATTCATAACGGTGCCATCGCTACCTTCATATGATTTTAAAACATGTGGATAAACATCCTCAAACGTAAAGCGGTGCTCTATTTTTTTGTTTTTAAGTTCAAAAACGATGGATGTATTTATTTTGTCAGTTGTTTTGGTTAATGCATATTGAGTGGCATCCACTTCATTCATTTGATTGCTTAAAAGTGAAGGAAACAAAGTTACATGCCTTGGTGCTTTGGATTTAATCCACGTTCTTAAAACAAAACTTAAGCCATCAAAAGGAACATAGGAATCTTTCCAACGAATTTGATTTTTTGGACTCTTCTCAAAATAAGAAAACATATTGAGTGAATCATTTTCCAAATACGCAAAAGATAAGCCACAGGACTCTTGTGAGCTGGCCGTTAATTTTAGCAATTTCATATCGCTTTGCTTATAATAAAGACTGGTCATTTGCTCGTAGGTGTAAATACCTGTGGGCACTGATCGAATGACATTGAGTTTCATCACATCAAAATCACTTTTCTTGGCCTGATCCGCTTTGACATTGAGCAATTGGTTCCAGGGCTCCTTCACCAACACAAGCGTCACATGACCTTTAAATATTTGTTTGTACCTTGGCCATTCAATGGCGTAATAACTGTATTGTGCTTTACCATCATCCCACAAAGGATTCTCATAAAAACCCTTGGCCATAATCACTTGGCTTATCAGACACAAAACAAAGAATAATCGCCTCATTTTGATGACACTAACACGCATCATGCCATGAGTAAAAAATTATCTTCCCGTCATGGGCTCGCGCAAATGGTATTTCAATTGATCGTTAAGAATTTTTATTACACCATAGGCAATCAATGCGTGCATCCCTGTTAACCCCATTGGAGCGTATCGACCATGGCATAACACATAATAGGTCAAATAATTTCTAAAGTACCGAGAGTGCATGTCAAACATAAGTTCTGTTCCGGTGTAAAACAAAAATCGATCCAATGACTCAGCAACAACAGGGTTTATGTTTAAACGCGTGGCCGAGCGTATTTGAGGCAGGTCGTTTAAAAAACGCCACATGGAATCTGCATCATATGGCTCATTTTGATAAGAAGCTTCATACATAAGCCTTGCGGCTTGATCACGCATTTGCTCTTTAATGTATGGATCATACCGAACTTTTTCAATGAAACCCCGCCTTAGCGCATCCTCATACAGCAAATTGATTTTGGATGGATCGCCAAGTCCATTTTGCGTTACTTCATTGGTGTAGTGTTCAAATTCGTCGAGCTTATCTAAAACGCTTTGTTTTAATTTTGGGTATCGGTCCAGCAATTTTGAAAGAGCATCGGCAGGTTTATCATTTTGCATGGCAATTTTTTCCATGTATAAATAAAGCTCGTCGGTAGGATCTAGAAAAGATGCAAACGACCCATATGCCAGCGCATCAGCAACTGTGTAGTGAAGTCCAAATTTTAACCACGAACCATATGTTTTATACCAATAACTCGTACCCGCGCTTAAAAAATATTTATTTCCAAAATAATTCCCAATAAATGGAAAAAATATTTCAAAACTGACCCTCGCCAGCAATTCTTTCAGTTCATAATCATCAATGTTAGTTGATAAAAAACCATACATGTTTGAGCCCATGCTGACGTATTGGGTAAATGAATCATAAATGAGGTTGGTTTGCTTTTTCGAGTTGGAGTTAGGATGTTCACATTCATATTTAATTTTGTTTTTTACTTTAGTTTGGATGTATACACTTCTAAAATCTTTTGCAAAATTTTGTGTTGTCATATTTTTATTTAATTTTTCTATTTTCATGAAAAATTCATTTGAATCATTTTCAAGTCTTACAATATAGTTTTTAAAGTAAAAATTATTTTCATAATTTGATACACGATTAGCCTCATTATTAATTTTATTTTTCTTTAATCGATAGGATTTTTCAGTCCATAAATGCAAATCATCATCATCACCGATTCGAAGCATATCGTATACTTGCTCTAATTCATCTTTGCTTAATTTTCTTTCTCTTAAGTATTCATACAGCCTAACATCTCTTTTCAGTCTTAGGTATTTTTCAATTTCTAAATACTCAACAATGTGTTCAAGAGCATGGCTAACCCGCTTAGGATAACTGTATCTTGCAATTCCTTTGATATAAGTAAGATCGGATTGTTTAAGATTAATGTTTTCACTTGTGGCATGGCGTAATACTGATTTAAGCCCTTTGCACTCTTTCACACTAAGAATCAATTTATTGTTTAAATGCTTAAACAATAAATTAATTTGATCTGATGTGAGTAAATGTCCATTTAAAACATCCCTTAGATAAGTAGTGATTTCTTTGATCTGATGTTCATTATAATATTTTTTCTTTAAGGCCAATTCAGTATTGCTGATGTAATCATGAACATGCCTTTTTGCATGCAAGTGAATATTTCTAACATATATTTCTCTCCCTTCCTTATTTATTTCTTTTTTAATAAAATTAAATGGCTTGCCTCGATGATGTCTTTCAAAAGATTTTACCATTTCTTCGATGAAATCATTGTTAAACATGTTGTTATTTTTAAGTAAATTTAATTTATATATGATGCGCTCCTCCTCCATGGGAGAGTAATTCATTTTTTTTAAACGTTTCAACCACATGTTGACTCTCATTTTTCGTATTGGTTGAAACATGGTCAACACCGCCTTTGAGCCTTCCCAACCCTTTTCTATAACAAAGTCTGTTCCTTTTTTAAGAGCTTTAATTGGATCAAACAATGGCCGTTTCATCATTTCACTAGGCCACTGTTTTAATGCAAAGGCATATCCCTTTTCCTCTTTAAGTTGCAATTCAAACAAATCCACAAGTTGACTTCTTTCTTGAAGGCTTAAATTAGAATTTGAAAATGAATGGCGCATGGCCTCTTTCATAACAGGAGATTTATATATTTCTTCAAATTGCTTTGGGTATTTTCGCTCAAGATTATCCAGCGCCCAACTGGCCACTTTATAATTGGTTCGGTAGTCTTTGCTGGATACATAAGGAATTAACCTCAGTGTCTTTTTAAGCTCAGGAAATAATAATACAGCTTCAGGTACGGACAAGGCCAAGTTCATGTTGATATCCTTATCGATGTCATTAAAGTCTCTTGTCACGTCGTTTTGATTCAAGGATTGATTCAAAAGGGCCAGCGATAAATCATTTCTTTCATTAATGAAATTGTTTAAATTTAAAACTGTGAATGAAAGTGATGTGCCAAGCGATGCGCTTGACACAAATGCGTCCATGGGTATGGCGCTTGACACCGACATCGTTGAACCAGCCAAGATCAAAGGCGCCCAAAGCATGGCATTGACGAGTGATTGGGAACTCATCTTTTGAACATTGGCTTCTTTTAATAAATCACATGTATATTTTGCGGATGAAGCGCGTGGGTTTCTAATTAAATAACTTAAAAATGCCTCCAATTGAAAGCGCGTGTTATCTTTCAATATTTCGTTCATGTGCGCTTCGTTGGGAAGATGAAGTAAATGGTCTTGTATTTCCGTTTGACTTTTATATAGGCGTTTAAACAGATTAGACTCAAGAGCTTTTAGATCGTTGATGGTGATTTTTAAAATCGGATCCCGGTATTTTACACGAACATTATACATATCTGTGTGTCCTAATGTTTTTTCAAAGGCATAGCCTTTGCTAAAACAGGCTTTGTGCATTCGCTTTGGATCGTAATTAAAAATCGTGTAAAAGGCTGGTTCATTTTTTAGGGTTAATACGCTTGGATCGCTTTCGAAGACTTTGAGTTTGTTAAAGAATTCTTTTTGCATCAAATATGACTCATCATCAATCCTTGATTTTAACTTGTAATTGTTTTTGCAGTATTGATTAACATTTAGAATATGCGCGTTCAATTGATTGAGTGTTGTCTCATCAAATACATGGCGCTTTGGAAGAAGCGAACCTTGCTTTGCAAAATAAGTGGGATCATCCTGAATTCTTGTTAAACGTTCTCGTGCGTGTTGACTGGCTTTTAAAACAAGAGCTTGGTGAAATCGACAAAACTCGAATGACGTTTTACACAGTGTTTTGATGGCAAATGTTTCAAAACGTTTATCATCACTGATGATCTGTTTGGCCTCTGACTGCGATTTTTTAAGCATTTCCAAACGAATGATTTCAGCACCATTAAGGATGTATTTTTCTTTTAGCGTTCCCTTAAACAAATGCGTGAGCTCAAAAAGTGTAAGTTTGGCTTTGTTTGTAATCCAAGGTCCACCAGGGATGCTTGGTCTTGGAGGACCCGAAATCACTTGTAATTCTGCTTGTGATGGATTGTATCGAACCGACAGCGCTGATCGACTGGCACTTAAAACGCCTGTTTTAATTTTTTGCGAAGCCACCCGAAAGCTGGGATGTACTTTATCAAGCGTGCATTGATCGATTTCAAAGAGCATATCTTGGAACGATTTGTTTTGATAAGAAGGTAAAATATTTGTGGGTATCGTTTGTTGATACACATCAAAATCCATTTTGATTTGTCTTAAAACGGTGTGTATTGCAAAAGGAACCTTGCTGTTTTCTAAAAAACCAACAAAACGGTTAAAGTACTTGTGCACCCATGTTTGAATCCAAGCTTCATCTTGGGGACGATGGTCAAAAGCATCGGTGAGTGTTTTTTCACGGATGATTTGATCACAGTAAAGCTTTAAATAAAGTGGATTTGGTCTTAAAAAAAATCCCACACATTGTTTTTCATCTTGATGACAGCGCAAAAGATGTGTTTGCAAAGGATTGCGGGGTGAATTGGGCTCTCCCAGGATTTCTGTCTTAAGAAGATTGAGGGATTCAAAGAAATCATCACGAATGGTAACAAAATTATAAACTCGCCCTTTTGTGTAGTTGCGTTCAAGGCGTCTTGAAAATTCTTTTTTTTCAACGTGCGGAATTAAAATCTTTGATTCGTGTGCCCTGTCTAAGCATATCTCAGGTATGATCCATTTTTCTTGAGCAAAGGCTTGAAAGGGAAAAAAGAGCAATAAAAACAAACACAAACGTGTTTTTCCCCCGTGCTCCAAATTCACTTACCTCCCGCCCTCAAGTAACACGACGCAGCTATACATTAATTGACACGCTTTTCAAGAAATATTTCAACTCAAAATGTTAATTTTTCATTAACATTACAAGTGCTTAAGCATGAATGCGAAAGCTCTCACATGAATAAAAAAATGGGGACAGACCCCATCATTTAAAAACCTTCATTTTTTTTAAAAATGTAAGGCCAGCTGTGCAACATTTATTTAACTTATTGATTTGTTAGATTAATTTTAGATTTGAACAGAGGGATTGTCCCCCATTTTATTAAAACGAAACCAAGCCCAAAGCGAAGAGAATTTCATACGCGTCGTTTTCTATGCCATAAGCAAAATCCAAACC
>JAYRVV010000081.1:0-8060 GCA_041918415.1 Bdellovibrionota bacterium
AACAAAACATCACTGGTGTTGGGCAAACGCCTAAGGTGCTGATCGATGAAAACAACACCGGGTATTTTTTTGCTCAACTCGTTTTCAAAGTGATCTCTTACGATTCTTAAGTGTTCATGCTCCAGATCTTGATTTTGCAACAAATCCAAACATGCTTGGCCAAAGGCATGTATGCCCAGCGTATTTGGCGTTCCCAAGTGATTTAAAAATTTGGAATTTGAGGAAGAGAAAAAGGCATGTGCTTCGCTGTTTTTGTTAACGTACAGTGCGCCCACACCGGCCAATGCCCCAACTTTGTGCGCACTCAAACTGATCATGTCAACTTGAAGGGCTTTTGCATCCAGTTTAACTTTGCCAAGGCTTTGAACGGCGTCAACGTGTTTAAAACAATTTTTTAACCTCTCGTGTGCAAACAATTGATCAATGGGCAACAATCGTCCGGTCTCATTGTTGCTGTGTGAAATGGATACGGCGTCGTATGATCGTTCATTGAGTTCATATTCGTTATTCTTGCTCAAGTGAACAAAATCACTTGTGGTCATCGAAGTGCATTTCAAAATGCTTTGATGTTCAATGTTGCTTGTTAAAACATTTAACTTTTTGTTTGCAAAAAATTCCCAGGCCATGGCGTTGGCGTAAGAGCCACTTGGGCAAAAGAAAATTTCCTTGGGATCAGCATGAATCAAATTGGCCAAATCTTGTTTGGCATCGTCGATGAGTTTTCTTAAAAATTGGCCGGAAGCATGAACGCTTTGTGGGTTGGCCATGGGCCAATTGAGCAACGCCGAAATGGCTTTGGCCACCGAGGGTCTTAAGGGACTTGTGGCGTTGTGATCAAAATACAGACGCTTGGACATGCAAGCTTACATAGTCAAAATTCACGAAATGATCAAAGTGTAATTGTGGGTGATTCCAAAGTTGTCAGTGCCTAAACCTTGAATCAGCAATAAAAGACCGAAATTTTAGTAACATATTGTATTTATTGATAATATTATGCTTTCATGAAGGTTTAAACTTGGTATGCTTTTCGCAATGTTTAAGTTTGATGATCAACAGAGATGAACAAGATAAACAAGTCAAAGGACAAATCCCAATTGACGTTCTTAAGCAGTTTAATGATCCAGTCATCATTGAAAAAAAGACTTATGAGGCCCTGATTGAACAATCCGTAACCGATCCCCTGACAGGCTTGTACAACCGAAGGTATTTTGATCTGGCTTTGGATAAGGAATTGACCAGAGCCATGCGAAGTTCGCAGAATTTTTCGATTCTTTTTATCGACATTGATCACTTCAAAAAAATCAACGATGAAAGGGGACATGATTTTGGAGATGAATTGCTATTGAAAGTTTCCAAATCCATATTAGATACAGTCAGAAAAGTTGATGTTGTGGCAAGGTATGGCGGGGATGAGTTTGCGATCCTGGCCGTACAAACGAACAGCCAAGGGGCCTTGTTACTTGGGCAACGGATCATGAGCGAAGTGTCCTCAATCAAAATGGATGGTCATCCAAACATCACGATGAGCATCGGTGTTGCAACGTACCCCAATCATGAAAGAACAGCGAAAGAATTGCTCAAACGTGCAGACCAGGCATTGTATTTGTCTAAAAGAAATGGAAGAAATCAAATCAACTTTTACCAAAGGTTTGGTGATCAAAGAAGATCACATCGATACCTTGCTCAATATTCGGGTGTGCTAACACACGATCATCATGAGATTGCATTTACAACACAAAACATTTCAGTGGGTGGAATGCTGATACGTGCCCATAAAGTCATTTCACTGGGTTCACTGATTCAACTGACTGTTGAAATTGAAAACAGAAAAGTTCAGTGTGTGGGAACAGTGCTACACATAAGCAATCTGCAAATTGCCGATCAGCATACACTTGGGATAGGGTTTATCTATTTGGATCGAAAAGACGAAAAATTTTTATACGATCAGGTCCTCGGTCCTTCTTGAAGTACATTTAAAATCTGATTTCGAATTTCATTTCGCAATTGATCAACATCACCTTTTGCTTTTGTTTTGGTAGAAACAGGTGCAAGAACTTTAATCTCAACTTCACCAGGATGAATGATCAAGCTGTTTTTTTGATTGAACTCATGCATGCCTTTAAGAACGATGGGCACAATGTCAGCTTTTAAATCGATGGCCAAATGAAACGCACCTTTTTTAAAATCACCCAACTGCCCGTCAGGAGATCGGGTGCCTTCAGGTGCGATGGCAATGCTAACGCCCTGTGAAAAAAGTTCCTTGGCTTTTTCTAGAGATTCAATGGCTTTTTGAGTGTTGCCTTTGGGTGCGATGGGTATTTGTCCAATGCTTTTTAAAAACAAACCATACAAGGGCCAGCGAAAGTGATCTTCCTTTTCGATACCTCTGGTGGGTGAGGGGAAAATTGGAAACAATGCAAAATGATCAAAAACGTTTGTGTGATTGAATACAAAAATGGCCGGCGATCGGATGTTTTTAAGTCCAACGGTTTTAATTTTCAATCCGGCAATGAAAGTCATGTGCTTTGAAAAAATCCGCAGCAGTCGATCAATACATTTTTTTGAAACCATAAAGGCCAAGGGGATCACGATGCACAAATCAAAGCATAAAACGATCAGACCAATCGTCCAACGTACAAAAGAGGAGATCCGTGTTTTAAGAGACGGTTTCTTTAGCAAAAGCATGTTGTTTTAGGTTTAAAGTTTTTTTCAAATATTGTCCCGTGTAGGACGATTTCGATTTGGCAACTTCTTCGGGCGTTCCAGTGGCGATCACCTCACCACCTTTTGATCCACCATCCGGTCCCATGTCGATGATCCAGTCAGCACACTTGATGACATCCAAATGATGTTCGATGACAATGACGGTGTTGCCTTGATCGACCAAGGTTTGTAGGATTTCCAATAAATTTTTGATGTCTTCAAAATGCAAACCCGTGGTTGGCTCGTCCAAGATGTAAATGGTTTTTCCAGTCGATCTCTTGGACAGTTCCTTTGCAAGTTTGATTCTCTGTGCTTCCCCACCTGAAAGCGTGGTGGCTGATTGGCCAAGCTGCATGTAACCCAAGCCCACTTTTGCTACGTATTCTATTTTTTGAAAAATTGGAGGTATCATCGAAAAAAATTCCAGAGCCTCATCGACAGTCATGTTTAACACTTCGGAAATGGATTTGTTGCGATAGTTAACTTCCAATGTTTCTCGATTGTATCTTTTACCTCTGCACATTTCACAGGTTACATACACATCAGGTAAAAAATGCATTTCAATTTTTAAGACGCCATCGCCTTGACATGTTTCACATCGACCGCCTTTGACATTAAACGAAAACCTACCCGGTTTATAACCTCTTGCTTTTGATTCAGGCAAAGTGGCAAACAATTCACGAATCAAAGAAAACACACCAATGTAGGTCACGGGGTTTGATCTCGGGGTTCTTCCTATGGGTGATTGATCAATGTCAATGACCTTGTCGATGGCATTAAGACCCTGTATGTTTTTGACCTGACCGGCTTTATCCTTCGAATGGTACAAATGCTGTTTCAGCAAAGGAAAAAGCGTGTCGATGACCAGAGAAGATTTACCGGAACCTGAAACACCGGTCACGCTCACAAACAATCCCAACGGAAAAGAGACGTCTATGTTTTTAAGGTTGTTGGTTGTAACACCTTCAAGTTTAAGTTTCTTTGTACCTGGTTTTCGTCTTTGCTTAGGTGTTTCAATGGATTTTTGATGACTTAAGTATTGTCCGGTGATGGATTTTTTTGATTGAATGATATCCTTCACGGTACCACAGGCCACAACTTCTCCGCCGTTTTTGCCAGCTCCAGGCCCCATGTCGATGATGTGATCAGCACCAAGCATGGTGTCTTCATCATGTTCAACAACGATGACCGTGTTTCCTATGTCACGCAAGTGAGTCAATGTTTCCAGCAATCGATCGTTATCTTTTTGGTGTAATCCAATGGATGGTTCATCTAATATGTAAAGCACACCAACCAAACTGGATCCGATTTGAGTGGCCAAACGTATTCTCTGTGCTTCGCCGCCAGAGAGCGTTGAGGCCTGTCTTAGCAGAGTCAAATAGTCAAGTCCCACGTTCATCAAAAAGGCTAATCGTGAACGAATTTCATGGAGAATTTTTTTAGCGATGTCTTGTTTTTGCTGACCCAGTTCGATCAGTTGAAAAAACATGAATGCTTCCTGAATGGTCTTTTCGCAAAGCTTTGCAATGGACAATCCATCAACTTTGATGGACAACGCTTCCTTTTTTAACCTTGCTCCTTTGCAATCAGGGCATTGAACGACACCCATGAATTTCTCTTCAATGTCTTGTCTAAAATCCTCAGAGTCCGTTTGACTAAATCTTCGCATGAGGCTGGGAATCACACCCTCAAAAGTTTTTTCGATGCTGTAGTTACTTCTTTCCATGTCATATTTAAAATGTATGGTTTCATCTTGACTGCCGTGCAGTAAAAGATGTTGAATTTTTTTTGGTAGTTTTTTCCATGGCATGTCCAAATCAAACCGGTAATGTTTGGCCAAGGCCTCAAGGGTTTGCATGTGAAAAAAAGAAAACCGAGTTTGCCATGGCAATATGGCACCGGCTTGCAAAGACAGGTTGGGGTTGGGTACGATCAAATCAGGATCGATAAATTTTTTTGTGCCAAGACCATCACATTGTGCACACGCACCGTATGGGCTGTTGAATGAAAACATTCTTGGTGCGATGTCTTCAAATGAAAAACCACATTGAAGGCATGAAAATTTTTGTGAAAAAAGTATTTCTTTGGTTGTGTTCGATACAACTTCAACTTTCATGATGCCTTCACCAATGTCCAATGCTGTTTCAACAGAATCAGCGATTCGTCTTCGGGATTGTTCTTTGACCACAAGACGATCCACAAAAACATCGATGGTGTGCTTGGTGTTTTTGTTGAGGTGAATCTCTTGACCGAGCTCATGCGTTTGTCCATCGATTTTGACTCGAGTAAATCCTTTTTTAAGCAAGGCTTTGAGTTCTTTTGAATACTCTCCTTTTCTTCCTCTGACCAATGATCCAAGAATGTGAATTTTTGTACCTTCTGCATATTGCATGATCTGATCGGTGATCTGGCTGGCCGACTGAGACGATATTTCAACATCACAATTGGGACAAAACGGCGTACCTATTCTGGCAAAGAGCAATCTTAAATAATCATAAATTTCGGTGACCGTGGCCACTGTGGATCTTGGATTATTGGATGATTTTCTTTGGTCAATGGAAATGGCAGGTGATAATCCTTCAATGGAATCAACATCGGGTTTTTCCATTTGTTCCAAAAATTGCCTTGCGTACGTACTGAGCGATTCAACGTATCTTCGTTGCCCTTCTGCATAAATGGTGTCAAAGGCCAAAGATGATTTTCCTGATCCAGATAAACCGGTGATGATCACCAATTTGTTTCTGGGTATCTTAACATCAATGTTTTTTAAGTTGTGGGTTCGAGCGCCTCGAACGTGTATCCATGGTTGCTCCATCATGCGTTTTTCATCACATGTGCTTTTGCCGCTTCAACCATGGCTTTGGCCATGGTTGTGTTTTGCGCTTCAGCATACAATCTAAACAGTGGCTCTGTGCCGGAGGGACGAATCAACAACCAACTTCCATCTTCCAAGTAGTACTTGAAGCCATCGATGACTTGTATGGACTTTACAGGAACGTTCATCCACTGTTTGGGTGGTGTTTCTTTAAGTGAAATCAAAGCTTTTTCCATGATGTCCTTGGACACCTTTAAATCCAACCTCTCAAATTCATAAGGACGTACTTGTCTGCAAATGTCCTGATACAATTTGGCGAGCTTCATTTTTGATTTGGCCATGAATTCCAAGAGCAGCAAGGCCGTCAAAAAACCATCTCTCTCAGGCAAATGATCAACGATGCCGATGCCTCCTGACTCTTCACCTCCAATTTGAGCATCGCCCTCAACAATGTTTTGAGCGATGTATTTGAATCCAACTGGGGTTTCGATGCATTTTAAATTGAATTGATGTGCGATCAAATCAACAAGCGCTGTTGTGGAGACGCTTCTTGAAATGTTCCATTGTTTCTTTCGATTCACCACCATGTGCCAGTAAACACTGGATAAAATCATTTGTGTCGAAAAATAATTTCCATTTTCATCGATCGCACCAAGTCGGTCTGCATCACCATCATTGGCAAATCCACAATCAAGCTTTTGTTTCACAACCATTTTTGAAAGTTCCTGAATGTTTTTAAAAATGGGTTCCGGTGCGGTCTGATTGAAACTTGGGTTCAATTCATCATGAATGACATGTGTTTTTACGTTAAATTCATGAAGTAATTTTTCAAAATGCTTGGAAGCTGAACCAAACATGGTGTCAACACCCACATTGAATCGACTTGAGACGATCGCATCAACATCAACCAGGGATTTTAATTTTTGAACGTATTGTGGCATGGGATCAAACATCGTGATCACACCCTTTTCAAGAAAAGATTCAAACAAACTTAAGTCATCACCGTTGTTTTCAATTTTTTCAATTTCTTTTTCAAAGGCTTGCGTGGTGGCAAGCAGTGCGGAGCCCCCAAAGGTTTCTTTAAATTTAAATCCATTATAATCCGGGGGGTTATGGCTTGCGGTGATGACCACTGCCCCAGCACAGTTTTCCATGTATTTTGCCCAGTAAGACAAGCAAGGTGTGGGCGCAAAATCATTGGTTAGAAAAACCTTAAAACCTTCTTTTGCAAACGTAGCGCAGGTGGCCTTGGCAAATTCTTTGGATAAAAAACGTCGGTCATATCCAACCACAATGGTTTTTCGCTCGGGAAGTGATTTTTTTAAATATTGGCTAACCCCTTTGCTTATCCTGGTGAGCGTTTCAAACGTGAACTCTTTTGCGATGATGGCCCTGTATCCATCCGTTCCAAATTTAATGTCTAACATTTTTCATCTCACTTTCATGGCTGTGCGCAAAGCCAACGTTATGCTTTTTGCGCTTGCTTTGTTTTGCCCAACCAGGTCATAAGCCACGCCATGACCCGGTGAAACTCTAAAAAAAGGTAATCCAAATGTCATGTTGACCACATGGTCAATGCCGTTGTATTTGGCAGCGACCAGCCCTTGGTCGTGGTAGGGGCACAGCACCATATCAAATCCAGATTTTTTTGCACTTGGAAAAAAACCATCCGCGCCAAAAGGTCCATGAATGTCGATGTTCTGTTGCAAAAGATAATCGATGGCCGGTCGCATGATCAATTGTTCGTGGGTATTTGGTTTTTGTTCACCGCAGTGCGGGTTTAATCCCAAGATCGCGATTTTTGGTTTGCTGATGTTAAACCATCGTTTTAAACCTTCAGTTGCAATGTTCACACAGGTCACAATTTTTTCACGCGTGATGGATTTTGAAACTTCATTTAAAAGCACGTGCTGGGTGAGTAGACCAATTCTATATTCCTGATTTTGAAGCACCATCAACACATCTTGAATGTTGGATGCATCTGCAAGGTGTTGGGTGTGACCACTAAATTTTGGCTCCACGCTGGCCACGATGGATTTATCAATTGGGCCTGTCACAAGTGTATGCGCTTTTTGATTGGTCAGCAAGTCGATGGCATGATCAAGCGCCTTTAACACAAAAGTGGCTCGACCTTTGATGTCTTCTTTTTGTAAGGCAGGTTTTAAATCTAAAAAAGTGATGTTTGGGTGATTGATCCAGTTCTGATTTGAATCATTTGAAGCAAGATGCATGAAAGCGCTTTTTGGGGCGATGAACACGATGTGTGTGTTTGAAGTGCTCAATTCATTTTGAAGTTCTTCTAAAGCGCGATTGATGATTTCAGGGCCGATGCCAAAAGGGTCCCCCAACGTTAATGCGATGATTTTTTTCATAACATTTTAATTTTGGCTTTGGCACGCAGATTGAGAACGAACCTTTCAAATGCTTTTTGGGTTTCTATTTTAGAAAGCGTATCTTTTGCTTTTTCTTTATCGCTTTCGTTCATGATGCTTTCGCCCTTTATTTTTTGCGTGTAAAAAACTTTATAAAACCCCTGATCGGT
>JAYRVV010000082.1:0-3443 GCA_041918415.1 Bdellovibrionota bacterium
AAGTTCGTAGGCGACAAGCTTAAAATTTACACGCTTTACAAAGACGATGAATCCAACACCGAACTTAAAACGGCACTTTTAATGCGCGTGGGTGGACACCAAGGCACATCGGCCAAAGGTATTCATTGGCACATCGACCCTAAAAACAAAATTCGTTATCTTTCCGATCCAAAGCGCGATGTGATTTATGAAGTCACGCAAAGTTTTTCTGATGGTCAAACCATTGTCTACAAGCACTCCACCGAACCTGAGCCCAACGCACAACTGGTTTACAGAGACATGGATTGCATGGATTGCCACTCAAGACCAGCACACACATTCACCACATTGGCCAAGGCATTGGACCAGGCCATTGAAGAGAAAAAAATCTCAAGAGAATTACCTTTCATGCGTAAAGAAGCTGCGCGCATTTTAGGCACACAGTATCCAAGCAAAGTAGAAGGGTTAGCCATGATAGAGAAAGAGTTTTTAAAATACTACGAGTCTAATCATCCAGAAGTGTTCGCTCAAAAACGTGACTTGATTGAATCGGGCGCTCAAACATTGGCCAAACTTTATCAACAGAATGTTTTTCCAAACATGAATGTTAGTTTTGGAACATACCCCAATCGCATAGGTCATCAAGATTTTGACGGATGCAATCGCTGCCACGATGGAGAGCATGAAAGTGAAGACGGTAAACTCATTTCAGATGATTGCGAAACTTGTCATGGTGTGCTTGCACAAGAAGAAGAAAATCCAAGCATTTTACAAACACTCAATCCTTAAGTTTTTACCAATACTCTTCCTTGTGTACTGTACCGATTTCTTTACCCTTGTCGGCCACGTATCCAAGCGGACTTAATAAATCAAAACAAGTGTCTATCATGCCTGGGTTTCCACACAAAAACACATGCGATTGATTCGGATCAAGTTTCACATTCGATCGTTTTTCAAGAACCCCCGACATTAAAATGGTTTGCAAATAGCCGGTCAAACCTTTCCATGACGTGTCTTCCTTGGGTCTTGAAATGGATGGGAAATAAAAGAAATTGGGATTGGATTTTTCCAAATCTTCCAAATAAGATTTATACCCTAAATCCCTACTGTAACGCGCGCCATGTAAAATAACAAATTTTCTGGACGGATCGGTTTTTAAACTCGTTCGCACCATGCTGATGTAAGGCGCCAGGCCTGTACCTGTGGATAAAAGTAAAACGTGTTTATGTTCAGGCACACGATCCAAGGTGAACACGCCCGTCACACGATTAGACAAATATAAACGATCCCCTTGTTCAAGCGCAAAAAGTCGAGGTGTTAAAGAACCGTTTTGAACCAGTGTCACATAAAACTCAAGATGGGATTTTTCCAATGGTGACGAAGCAATCGAATACGCACGCTGAATGATTTTCTCACTTTGGGACAAGTCGCTTGCGTTTATTCGCTTGGCGCTTTCTTTAAGACCAATCACCGTGTACTGCCCAGGCACAAAATCAAACAGTTGTGCATCAGGCTTAACACGAATGATCATTAAATCTTCACAAATATTTTCTTTATAAATTAAAGTTGCGTTGTATTCTTTCAAGCTCATGATGGATCGAATTGTACATAAACTTCATCATTTTGTACAAAAACACGATAGACATTTAAACACATGGACGCATCGGCTTTAAACGCTCCCGTTTGAACATTAAACTGCCATGAATGCCAAGGACATGTAACCCATTCATCATTTAACTGACCTTGATCAAGCTCTGCCCCCTTGTGAAGGCAGATGCGATCACACGCAAAAAAACCCTTGGGGGTGTGAAAAAGTGCAACTTTTTTATCAAGATGATCAATGGCTTTGGCCTGACCAAGTAAAATGTCTTGGGTCTTACACACTTTCACCATTTCAAGGCCATT
Organism: Bdellovibrionota bacterium; assembly: GCA_041918415.1. Lineage (GTDB taxonomy): Bacteria > Bdellovibrionota_G > JALEGL01 > JALEGL01 > JALEGL01 > JAYRVV01. The sequence continues at coordinate 1,885 of JAYRVV010000082.1, forward strand.
CTTTTCTCATGAATCACCTTGCACACTTCATCATAGGCTTTGTCCAAGTCAGACACTATCGTGCCTCGACCCAAACCAAAGCGAAGCGCTGACATTCCCAACTGTGGATCAACGCCCATGGACTCAAGCACATGGGATTGTGATTTGGACGATACGCATGTTGCGCCGGCAGAAACGCAAAGGTTTGAAAAACACTGACTTAAAAACACCGGGCCCACCCCATGTACACACACATGCAAATTGGACGCAATTCTCATCAAGCGAGGAACAAAAACTTCCAAACCATCCAGGTTTTGTAAAAGCCTATCTTCAAACTCATCTCGCATGACTTTTATTCTTGCCAATTCATCGTGCATTTCTTCTTTTAATATTTCAATCGCTTTTGCAAAACCCATGATGCCTGGAACGTTGTGGGTGCCAGGCCTTAATCCAAACTCTTGCAAACCACCAAACATCATGGGCTCAATGTGTACTTGTTTGTTTAAATACAAGGCTCCAACACCTTTTGGACCGTATACTTTGTGTGATGACATGCTCATCAAGTCGATCCCAAGTTTTTTCACATCAATGTCTACCTTACCCAAAGCCTGTACAGCATCAACGTGTAACCATGCGCCCGCATCGTGCACGCACTTTGCTATTTGCTCAATCGGCTCAATCACACCCACTTCGTTGTTCACATGATGAATGGAAACAAATAAAGTTTGGGGGCCAAGCAAGCTTTTTAAGTGATCCATGTCAATCAAACCATTTGAATGAACTTTAACAAATGAAACTTTAAAGTCCTTTTGACCCAATGCTTTCATCGCATGTAAGATTGAATTGTGCTCAATGCTGGAGCAAATCAAATGGTTCCCTTTGTGTGTGTAGGCATTGGCTAAACCATGCAAAGCCAAGTTATTGGCTTCTGTGCCAGAAGCTGTAAAGATCAAGCGACCATTCTCGTCGTTGATAAATGACAAGATAGTTTTTCTTGCTTGCTCAATGACTTGATGGATGCCATGACCCATGGGGTGGTGGGATGAAGAATTTGCAAAGCAAGTTGAAAAATAAGGTAGCATGGCTTGCACAACCCTTGGATCGCATGGTGTCGTTGCGTGATGGTCCAAATAAATCATAGGCCTCAGCAAAAATTGTTCATTGAAGACAATTCTCTTTGAACTTCTTTTAAAATGGCCTTGATATTCAAAACCTTTTCTCTAATGTTTATGCGCTGCTGTTCTTTGTTCTCATTTTCATAAAACAATTTCAATTGGTTTGATCTTTGCTCTTTCTTAAGCTCTTTTAGTTTTTTCTTGGCCCCTTCAATGGTGAATCTCTCTTGATAAAGTAAATTCTTTATCATCAACATCTGATCTACGTCTTTTCTTTGATAAAGCCTTTGATTGCTCTTGGATTTGCTTGGTCGCATGCCGAACTCTGATTCCCAAAAGCGAAGCACATAGGGCTCAACATTGCATATCTTGGACACCTCTGAAATTTTAAAATAAATTTTATTGGGGATTGGTTTGGATATGGACAATCGAAATGTCTGCACGCTTATCTCATATTCACTTTGG
>JAYRVV010000083.1:0-5458 GCA_041918415.1 Bdellovibrionota bacterium
AAAAAAAGGGTCATTGAAAAAAGGGGAAAAGTTCTGATAGCGCACGACCTTGATCGATGAAATGTTAACCACACTTTGTACGGCTTTTTCGACAATTTGTGAAAGTTGTTCACTTTGATTCATCACGAGACTAGCGTAAGCGGGGCTGATGCCAAAAGTTGGTTTTGATTGAAATGGTGCGCTGGGTAATGTTTCAGCTGGTTTTGTTTGGAATTTGCTCCACACAAAAGCCAATAAAAAACCAAGCATCAATGCAATCATGTATTTTCTTAATTTGAACACAGTATGCTTATTTATCACTTTGATCATTTATGGCAAAATTCTTACAAGTCATATAAGTGGGTTTCATGAAAATGATATTCATGCTTTTGCTTTATTGCTTGCCATCGGTATGGGCTCAGACTGTAACCCTATTGCCACAAAAAGATACATTGAAAAATCAGTCTTGGATTTTTTTGGGTTTAGACGCAGGCCCTGCTTATTTGAATGCGTCTTTGCCCACAGAACTGAACAAATGGGGTATTCATTCCAACCTTAAAGGTTTGTATTCTCATTATTTCACTCGTTGGGTTTTTGATGTTGGGGCAGGCTGGTTTGTGAATCATCTCGACGGAAATTTTGACAATGTGACCTTGGTGGATGATAAAGTTACAACTTGGGGTGCTCTGTTGGAGGGTTATGTAAGATTGAGGCACAATCGCAATTATGAGTTTGGTGTACAAAACCTGGTGTTGATGGGAACCGATACAACGTTTAGAACTTTACCTGGTGAAAATGAACATGTGACAGTACTGGGTGGGCTTCAAGGAGTTTACACTTTTGGTCAAAGGTTTCCCAAGCGATTGTCTCTGTCCTTGTTGACTGATTATAATGTTTCAGATCGTCAGCTTTATGCTTTGTTGATTGGGTTTCAATGGGGCTTTGGCATCAAGCCACTGATTCAAAATGTTTTTACTCGTCAGTATCAAGATCCCGTTGTGATTGTTTCGTTTGACATTGGCACCATTCAATTTGATTTTGACAGTGACGTTGTCAAAGATGAATCAAAAAAAATTCTTTACGAATTTTCTCGTTTTTTAGTTGATGAATCAAAACAATTCAGAATGCTTCGCATTGAAGGGCACACGGACAGTCGTGGTGGTCAAGAATACAACAAGGATTTGTCACAAAGAAGGGCGAAATCGGTTAAAAACATTGTGGTGCAATCAGGGCTTGAAGAAGATCAAGTTGAAGCGCTTGGGTTTGGCGAAGAACGTCCCTTGCTCGCTCAAGATAGCGAAGTGGCCTGGGAAAAAAATAGAAGGGTTGAGTTGATTTTTGATGGTGTTAAGCGCCCAGAGCGTTTTGTAAAAAAAATTAATGAACTTAAAAAACGATACAAAGACTCAACGCTGTTTCCACCGTCAAAAAATTAAAAACCCTAGCTATTGTTTGAAACATATTTAACGGTTGGATCAAAAATCACATCGTTAGATTTTTCGCAGGTCAAACATCCGCCGACTTCATACGGATCGAGGTTGTGAAAATGTTTGCATGCTTTTCTGTTATAATATGAAAGGCTTCTGAAAATTTTACAAAAATGGGTTAGGGTGACCACGTTGGTATAGCCCTTTGTAAGCCGGTAAGTTCCAAGGTAGATTTGTGTGCCGTTGGCTTGAACGTTATTGTCTTTAAAAACAATGTTGTCAAAACATGATTGAAATGTTTGATGATCACTTGGTATGCCGCTTTTGTTAATTGTGTTTTTGATGTTTACAGAAAAAGATTGATTGGGCTGTTCAATACCTAAATCAAAACCATTGATGTACACTTCATAGTCACCATCTTTTGAAACACATAAGGTGCCTTGTGCTTCAAGGATTTCATCTTGAATGAGCATTGGGTTTGTGGCCATTTCCAAAGTGATGATGTTGCTATCTTTTTGGGTGGAAACAAAATCAAAACTTTTTGAATTACAAGTTTTGTCTTGAGCGCTTGAATTGGTTGAACCGTTTTGACTTCCAGAACCGCCAGTGTTTCCCGTACCTGTGCCAATTCCTGTGCCGGGTTCGCCATTGCTTCCGCCCGTTCCTGAACCTATGGGCTGACCATTTGTGGTCGAATCGTTTGAATTGGTATTTGAGTCAGAATCAAGGGTTTGGTTTTGCGACAATGAGCTCAATTGAGCTGAACTTCGATCTTTGTCGACTCCACAACCAAGGCCAAAGAAAATTAAAACGAGGATAAAATATGTTTTTTTCATGGTCCGGCGTGTATATCACAAGTTGAATTGCAAAAAACAGAAAATACATTAATTTATGTGTCAGCATGATTAACACGAAAAGCCAATACGAATATTTTTCTGATGTCCAAGGGATTAAACATCGCAACAAAGTGCGATTGCTGGATAATGGTCCTGATATTTTTCAAAACATTTTTGATTTGATCAACAACAGCCAGTATCGAATCTGTTTGGAAATGTATTTTTTTGACAAAGATGAAACCGGACAGAAAACTTTGAACCTATTGGTCAAAGCAAGAGAACGTGGGGTGCATGTCAAAGTGTTAATTGATGCCATTGGATCGATGACAACGCCCATGGACTTTTTTTCGCCTCTGATTCAATTGGGAGGGCAGGTCCAAGTGTATCACTCTTTTTTTTCTTTTGATTTAAATTGGACCAAGCGTGATCATCGAAAACTTTTTTTGTTTGATGCACAAGAGATGATCGTGGGTGGTTTTAACATCTCAAACAATTATGCCAAGCCGGTGGATCAAGGTGGCACTTTTGACTTGGGCGTGCATGTTGTTGGGGATTTGGTCGAACAAGCCGGGCAGCTTTTTGATGAAGTTTGGTTTAGAAGTCAAAATCCACATCGAAAAATGTTTTACAATGTTGATCGTAGAAAAAAAAACAGGCTTTTACTCGGCACGGATTCGTTGATGGTTGTGGGTAATGACCATTTTTTTAAACGTTGGATGATCAGAAGGGAGTTGTTGCACGCTTTTTCAAACACCAAAGAAAGCATCATGATTTTAAACCCCTATTTTTTACCGGACCCTTCCATTGTGAGGGCATTCATTCAAGCGGCCAAGAGGGGCGTGAACATCAGCATCGTGTTACCAAAACAGTCAGATGTTCCCATTTTGGATTTGGCATCAAAAGTAGTGCAAAGAAGATTGATTCAAAATGGAATACATATCTATTATTACCCTGGGTTCATGCATGCTAAGGCGGTCGTGATTGATCGAAAGTATTTTTCTTTGGGTAGTTTTAATTTTGATTATCGAAGCGTGTTTCATAATCTGGAATTGATGGTTCAAGGCATACATGAAAGTTTAGCGCTGCTTTTAAGAGGTACCATTGAAAACTGTATTCAAATCTCAACGCCAGTGAACATCAATGACATTGAGCAACTTCCTTACCATAAGAAAATGGCAGCTTTTATATTGTATCGATTGAGAAGTTTATTGTGAGTTTAAATGTTGTTTAGAATGATTGAGAATAAAGTCAAAATGTTCTTTTGACACCGGCTGCACTGATAAACGACTTCCCTGTTTCAAGAGCATCATGCCACTGAGTTGAGGTAAGGATTTAAGGTGTTGTATGGAGAGCGGGTTTTTAAACATGCTTTTCAGTTGCACGTCAACAACAAACCATATTGGCTTTTGTGGTGTGGCTCTAGGGTCGAAGTACTTTGACTTGGGGTCAAATTGAGTTGGATCTGGGTAGGCATTTTTGACGACCTTTACCAAGCCCATGATCGATGAAGGTTTTGCGTTGGAATGATAAAAAAAGGCTTCGTCTCCAATCTTGATGCTATCTCTTAAAAAATTTCTTGCCTGGTGGTTGCGCACACCACTCCAGAAGGTTGTTTGGGTCTTTTCGTTTTGAAGGTCAAAAATGGAATAATTTGTGGGTTCAGATTTTAAAAGCCAATGCTGTTTCATTTCTTCCTTTCCAAGAATTAAGGTTTTGTTTAAAATATCCATATTCGAAATGAAATCACTAAAAAAATATTCACTTGTATTATTAATGTTTTTTTCGACATTGACCTTGGGACAGGAAAAGACGCTTTTGGAAGAGCTGGATCCAGGCTATCAGGAAGATAAAAAAGTGCAGGAGCAAAAGCCAGTCAAGCCAAGCTTACTCATGCCCGTTGTTAAAAAAGAAGTACCTCAAAAGACAAATGATCACCTCACGTTTTTTTATCCAGCAACGGATCCAATCACGAATCAAGCCAAAGAGAGGGTGTTTGGTTTAGATGCGATCAAGAAGGGTTTGTTTTCCAAAGGTGTCAAATCAAAGGCCGTGACATACTTCGACCCCATTTACCGTAAGCCAAAGACTTTCTTGGCGTTTTTGCTCACTGACATTTTGGATTTGGCTTATGGATCAACTTGGCAACGCTCAGTTTTTTCTGATGTTGAGTTCACATCAAAATCTGGAAACGTTACCAGCGCGAAGACGTTCATATTGGGTGATGGTACAGCCTATGTGGCCTTCAAGGATCAAGACCATCTCAACTGGGAAAAATTTCCATCCAGCAGTGAAAAAACTGCCCAAACACCAGCGCCCTATTATTTGTTTTGGATCGGAGCTGACAATCAATTGATGGAAGATCATCCTTGGTTTTGGGGCATTGAATCGATCAAGTTGGTTAAATTTGAAGACCGTTATCCCTTGGTTGTTCCAAGCGCTGTGGAAAAGGACAGTGCTGAATATAGAGGTTTTGAAGTGTTTCGTAGCCAGTGCATACGATGCCATGCCATCAACCGTCAGGGTGGTAAAATCGGACCAGATTTGAATGAGCCCAAAAGCATTGTTCAGTATCGTGATATTTCTTTGCTTAAAAAATTTATTTATCAAGCATCAAGCTTTCGGTATTCCAACATGCCGGATTTTACGCATTTGAGCGAAAGTGATTTAAACGACTTGGTGGCGTTTTTTTCCTACAAAAATAAAAATAGAATGTAGATTTTAGTTAAAGACGTTGGTGTAGTAGTGTTTACCACTGCTTTGATTGATGGCCATGCCAATGCCGATCTGGGTGCTGAAACAATTTTCGATGTTTCTTTTATGTCCGGTGCTGTTCATCCATGCATTGAAGGCTTCGTCTCCGGTTGCAGACCATGAAGTGTATAGAATGTTTTCAGATGATCCAGAGTAAGTCAAAACAATTCCGGCGCGGGTTAAACGTGTGGCAAAATTGCTTCCATCTGATCCGGTGTGTGTCAGGTCGTCCATTTGAGCCATGTCTACGCTGTGAAGTCTTGCAACCTCATTCATCACAGGGTTTTGTGTAAGTGTTGGACAAGAAATGCTTTGGCGATGTTGGTTGATTAAGCTTAGAAGCTTTTGATCGAACGTTGAATTGGACTGCGTGGGCGATGATGGGTTTGTGTCGGGTTCTTGTTCTAAGGGGTTGTTTTGTTCAGATGACTGTAGGTATTTATCATCAGGGTTTGCGTTGATGTA
>JAYRVV010000084.1:0-3875 GCA_041918415.1 Bdellovibrionota bacterium
CAAGTTTGGGTTGATTTCTTTGGCCTGATTAAAATAATTTTTTGCCTCTTCAAGCCTTCCTTGTTCGTAGGCAATTTCACCTTGCAAAATCAAAAGCAGCGGATCCTTGCCGTTGATTTTCAAAGCTTTAGAAGACAATGTCGTTGCATCTGAAAGTTTTCCTGTGCCCATGGCAAAACGAGCCTTGGAGCGCACAGTTTCTATTTTTTCTGGATAATAAGTGTCCAGCACTTTTATGTTCTTATCTATTTTGGAAATCATTTCTTGCTCTAAATTATGCCCCTTGGACAAAACCATGGCCTCGGCCAATCCACTGAGCCCAAGCATGTTTCTTTCATCCGTTTTAACAATGGCATCAAAAACATCGATGGCTTTTTTATAGTCATCGAGACGATCTCTGTTAAGCAACTGCAATCCTTGATTGTATTTTTCTTTCAATTGAGCCAAAACGCTTGCGCTTGGAGCGCGATATTCATCTTTATTGGATTGGCCTATTTTGAAACCCAAAAAACCTGACGATGAAAACTTGGCCATTGAAAGCACAACAATCGCAGCCACACCCAACAAGGCACCCAAACCAATGGATATTTTTTTCAGAGGTATCTGAATTTTTTTCTTCACCTGTACAGCCGCTTCAATGTCCTGATGTTCTTGCTCAATTTCCTGTGTCTTAACGGACCTTGCACCCAAGGGTTTCGTAACGTTTTGCACAGGTTGTTCGTCAAACAATTCTTCCAAGTGATCTTCTTTGATTTGCTCTGTTTTAGGTAGCTTATCCGAAGGCTCCAAATCAAAACCTTTCATGCCCGCTTCACTTTTCTCTTCATCAACATTTAAAAAATCGGCAAACATGTCATCGATGTTGCCTGATCCTTGCGTGCCAGCCTGATTGGGAGTTTTAGGAATCGCTTCGACTTCGTTTGATTCCTGTAAATTCAGCTCCTCAAATGTTTCATTTTTTTTATCATCTGATTGAATTTGATTGTGGGAAATGGAAGCTTGCTCTAATGCTTCCAAACTTTGGTCAGCGCTTTGTTCGTTTTGATTGGATGAATCTATTAAATCATCTAAATTGCCGAACAAGTCATTTTCAGAGCTGTCGGCTTGTTCCTTTTTGGGCTGTTCGGATTCTTTTTTTTTGCTCTGATTTTGCTGACCATCATCCAATTCAAAAAAATCGTCTATATCGCTCATTTGTTTTCCCTCAAACTAGGTTATTCCAATTAAAAAGCAAATTCAACCTGCCCCGCAAACACATGATTGGTCGGATCGACAAACTGTGCATAGCTGAACAACAATGTCATTTTTGGTCCTTCGATGGCCACCCCAGCGCTGTAATAGCGATCGTCTGTCACTCTTAAAAATGCCAACCCACCTCGTAAAAACACCCCTTCTGTGATGGTGATTTCTGCACCAAATGAATAATCGGTGCTTCTTGTGCTTGGTGTATTAAAATTTTTCGATAAATCAAAAGAAAATCTTGCATGGTTTGGAACCGACATCGTCATGCTTGCACCAACCAAAAGGGGGAATTCTTCAAAATCAGTACCTTTAAACATATTGTGCACCGTTAAAGCACCAGAAAAGTATGGGTTGGGTAAAAACAATGTTCCCATGTCAAAATCCACACCGTCTGCCCCGCCTGGTCCTGAATTGAATGAGGTCAAAAACGCTTTGATGTTATTGCCCACATAAAGCCAAGGAGTGATTTGCTTGGCTGTTGTCAATGTGAATTGTTGAACACTAACTTCCGTGCCAAACAATGTGGGGTTGTGTCGATCGTATGAAAAACCAACCGCCATGAAAGGAATGGCTTTGTAATCGGTCAATGATACGTTCCACAATTGGGACTGATCGTATCCTGATTTAACATAATCAACACCTGCGGTCAGTTGGCCCTTTTTTTGAGCAATACCCGCGGGATTTAAAACCATTGAATCACTTGATTTCGCAATCGATCGGTACGCACCACCAAATCCCATCGCAGCGGTCTTGTGAAATAGTGCCCTTGTGTGATCCACTTGCAATGGACCTTGTTGTGCGTAGAGTAAACCAGAACTAAACAAACCCATACAGCACAATGCCCAAAGGCCATGCTGAGCTTTCAAATAAATCTCCAAAAAAAAACCATCGATCAACGCCCACCTTCTTCGCTCTCGCTCGTTGGTCATGACATCATACTTCTCTCGTACACTTTGGTGGCCCATCTGCCACCACACCATATTTGGATCTTTCTCTACAATCCTTTCAAACCGAAATAAATTCACTTTTTAAAAAATTATCGCCACTTCCAAAAAAAAGAAGTGCTTAAAATAACCCTTCTGTTCCAAAATCATCGATGGGTTGTTCGTCTCCTCCCGAGAATGGATCTTCTTGAGGTACATTGGCCGGTGGAGCAATCGGAGCAGGAGGCAAATCATTTGGCAGTGGTGCCAAATCAGCAGGAGATGGTGTTAAATCTTGTGGGGCCGGTAACACTTCTTCTTTGGTTGAACTGCCAACACTTTCTTTGGTTCTATAACCTGAAACCGTTCGAATGTTTTTGCTTTCCACCCAACCGAATCCAAGGCCATCGTCCTGTGAACGACTGATTCTTACCCAGCCAGACCTCGAGCCACCTTTTGGGCTCGCGACGATGTACACCACATCACCAATATTGAGTCGATCATCCAATAAAGAACCATCATCGCCTGAAATATCGACCTGATTGGCCGTGATCAAGCCCGTCATCACGGACGACGATCCACCAGACAAAGATGAAGGGCGACCTTGTCCTCCCTTTGATGAACAAGCCACAAAGCCTAACACTGCAACAAACAAAACAATTTTTCTTAATCTTGCCATTCGAGCGTCTCCCCTGGTGTACGTTTATGTGAAACCACAACATCTTTAATGAATTCTGCATTGTAAGGAACATCGGATCCTAAAACTTTTCGATGACAACCGTCACATGTTTTAGAAATGTTCTGAGGTGCATGTGGATTTTTAATCAACTCAAAATGAGCTTCTTCCTTGTCTTCTGCCCATGGATTACCCTGATGACAAGTGTCACAACGATAGTGGTGACTGCGAGCAATGGGTTGTTGCATTAAGTGGCATGGTAAACATACGCGCTCATTTCCCCAGAGCTTTTCAGCATCTGACGCGTTGGCATCTTTTTTCACAGACCCCGATGACCCACCCGTTGCACAAGACCCAATGAGCAACAAAAATCCAATTAATAAAAACTTTCTAATCATTCAATTTGCTCCTTCGACCGACTAAAAGCACTTTAACAAATAATTCGAAATTTGAAAAAGTCTTTTGTTTATAAGCCATTACAAGCCACTTCAAGAATTCTAAACCAATCCATGATATAATCAAGACAAGTTCAAAAAAAATTATGCGATTCAATGACCAAAAGCATCCATGTCCAAATTGTGCTGAACACATCCAATTTGACGCGAAACAATGTAGGTTTTGTAAAGTGCAAATCCATCATGAAGTGATGTTGACAGACCCTCTACCCAAACAAAAAGCAAGTCTGGCTGAACAATGGTATGATCTGTTTGGTCATCAGCATTTTCAAACTTATGGCTTGTTTCGAAAACACGTTGAGGAAAACCCAAAATCTCTGTTTAAAAAACTTGATCGATCCAGCGCTCAAACCATTGTCAATGCAATCCAATCCACGGGCGTCAATGCCTTTACGCAGTGTCACTTTGAAAGCCAGGCACACGATGCAAAATCTAAAAATCATCCATTGAGCAAGGCTCTGATTTACAGCTTGGAATTGATCGTCGTCTTGGTTGCTTTGTTTTTCTATTTTCACAAAACAAACACCCAACCCACGGTCTTAACCACCAACCCAAGCGAAAAAGCTGAACAAACACCAA
>JAYRVV010000085.1:0-1534 GCA_041918415.1 Bdellovibrionota bacterium
GTCAAGTGATCGATGCCTTTATTAAAAGCCAACCGTCCCACAAACAAGAATGAATTACTCATTTTTTTATCATGATGGTATTGATGATCATCAACTGCATTGGGAATTTCAACGATTGGCAAATCTCTGTCTTTTACAAATAAACGCATCATTTTGGACATTTGTGGACCTAAACTGATGATGGCGTCCGATTGAATCAACATTTTTCTAAGCATGTGGCGAAAGGGCCAAGATTTCAATCTTTCAATTTGAGACTGATGAGGGCTAAGCATTTCCAGGCCATGAGGGTGAAGAACCACGGGGCACAATTTGGATGGAATATATTCCTTGGCACAAAAACCTTGCGACAACACAACATCATAAGATTTTTCTCTAAGCAGTTGGGATACCTTCTCACAATAATCATTGTAGGCTAAAATCCAAGGAACATGATGTTTCCAATTTAGCCAAATCACATTGAAGTCATAAATCATTTTCTGTCCAATTTGAGGAACATAAACATCAACATAAATATTTTCTTGTTTTAAAAAACGCGCCAATTCGTGCGTGTGCTTTTCCATGCCTCCTTTTTGAACTGGAAATATTCCGTGACTTAATAGAGCAATTTTCATCGAAACATCAAGGCAATGCCTTTTTCTAAATTAATGCTTGGTTCAAATTGAATTAACTCTTTCAACAAAGTAGTATCCGCGCATAAATGCATGCGTTCGTTTTTTCTTTGAAGTGACTTGATAGAATCAATGGTGATTTTTTTATTCAACGCTTTTTCAAAAGCCTTGACCACATCCAACACAGAATATTCACAACCTGAACCAATATTGGTCAAAACAAATTTTTTATTTAATTTAAACATGAGTTTAACAATGGCATCACACATGTCTTCCGTATGAATAAAATCTCGTTTGGGTTCTAAATTTCCCAATTGAATTTTGGTTTTACCTTTGATCAATTGATCATAAATACTCGGTATTAAATGAGGGTTGGTTTCGTTTTTTCCAAAAGCGTTAAAAAATCTACCAATCACGCAAGGGATTGAAGTTTTAAAATGAAAAGATTCAATCATTTGCTCACATAAATATTTTGAATACCCATAAACATCACCGGGACTTGGAAAATCAGTTTCACAATGCTTGCGATTCGATATTGGGTATACGGCAGCAGTTGAAGCAAAAAATACCTTTTTTGGTTTAACTTCTTCCACAAACTTCAACACTTGGTACGTTCCATAAACGTTCACGTCAAATGTTTCCTTTGGATTGCGATTGCAATAAGGGATAAAATGATGTGCGGCCAGATGAAAAACATAACTGAACTTTTCTTTGGTTAACGCTTTTGTCGTATTCTCCAATTTTCGAATATCGTTTTTGACAAATACCACATGTTCGCTCAGATATTCTTTATGACCAAAAGATAAATCATCCACAACCCAAACTTCATAATCTCTACTCTCAAGAGAACGAACCAAATGACTTCCAACAAAGCCCGCCCCTCCTGTAACCAATATTTTTTCTTTTTTCATAGTTGCTTTAGAAAC
>JAYRVV010000086.1:0-2551 GCA_041918415.1 Bdellovibrionota bacterium
TTAGGCCAATTTTTTCAGAACCCACAGCGATGCCACTTTCATCAAAAAATGCCATCGCGCTGATGTAAGGTTCAAAGTGTTTAAATTTTCGACCGATTGAAAAGGAGGGTCCATAGGCAAAGCGATTGTTGTATTCAAGGGCAAACAAATCACCGTTATCACTCTCATAGCGATTGATCCAGCCCGCTTGTCCTCCGATACTTAGACCAATGCCGTGTTTGTCGGATTTTAAAACACCAAAGCGAACACCTCCATAACCTGATTGCATTTCATAATGTCCAAGAATCTCAAGCCAGTTAAGGGCACCAAGCGCCACTTGTGCAACCGGTAAGACTTCACCATACATCGAGGCCGATAGGCCTCCAGAGATTTCAACTTTTCCTTGTTTGAGCGTATCGCCCGGGCGAAGCGAAGAATACACACCACACGAACCCATCCAAAGAGAGATTAAGAAAATGATGAATGTTTTTTTCATACAACATAAAGTAAGGAAAGTTTAGATTTATGCAAGTATAAAAATTCTATTTTAAAAATATAATTTTGCTTTACACATTGGCGATGTCGTCCGTTAGAATGATAGATTAATCATATAAAGTATAATGGAATAAAAACATTAATTGAACAACGCATGTAGTCCAATGCAAAAGGCTTTTGAATTTTTAATCTTCTTTGAAATCCAAAACAATTCTTATTGATAAAGTATGCAATGCTGCTTACCGCCAGCTCAGACAGGATTGAAAAAGTGTTTTTACGACTGGAATACTTACTCATCTTGAGCGGGCTTAAGTGATGAAAAGTCATCTGATGCAACTTTAACCTGCATTCCATAACCTTCGTCAAGGGGCTTATCAAGTGTATCGGAATCTTGACCCAACAATTGTCCGTTGACAAAAACCGATATGGCTAATTTAGAACCCGCTTTAGAAACTGACGTGTCATTAAGAAAAACGGCCAGGTTGCCTTGCACGTTGTTTGGAATTTGAATGGTGTAAGTGTAATGGCCGGGGCTGATTTCTTCCCATGCTTCAAGTGTTTTATATTGGGGGTCATCAATTTCAACATTTGTTTGGAAATGGGCAGATACGGTGGCTTTTTCGTTGGAGTCAACCTCAACTTTCAATGTTGTACTTCCACCGTCCCACACGACCGATGGAATTTTATTTACAGATGAAGATCCAGAATTATCTTTGCATCCCAAAGTGTCCTTGAGAGTCCACCAACCCAAAACCAAAAATAGACCAAGCACAGTGCTAATTATTTTAGAAGCGATGTGTTTCACTCACCTCGAGGCTAGCAAATTTTGGTTAATTGGGAATTCGGATCCAGCCCTGTGTCCCACGAATTCCGAATTTTAAATCAGTCGGCCCTGAAGAAATCAACGTTCGACTTTGACCAACACAGGATTCTCTCATACAACTTAACCCATGAAAGCTAAGATTGTTTGGATGGTCGTGTGCGCAATCTGGAGTTCTACATGGCTGTTTATCAAAATAGGCCTAGAAGATATTCCACCGTTTAGTTTTGCCGGCTTTCGCTTCGTGCTTGCTTCTGTCATGCTTGCATTGCTGGCACTTATGCGAAAAGCATCGTTACCGTATGGCAAAGATTGGAAACTCATTTTTGCAGTAGGCATTTTGCAATTTACACTGAACTACGCGCTTGTTTATTGGGGCGAGCAGTATATTTCTTCTGGCTTGGCTGCCGTTTTGCAATCGATGTTTCCCGCATTTGGAATGGTCATCGCGCATTTTTACCTAGAACAAGAACGTCTCGAATTCACCAAGCTGCTTGGCGTATGTGTGGGTATCGCCGGTGTTGCTCTTATTTTTTCAGATCAATTAATGATAGGCGGCACATTGGCTTTTTACGGAAGCATCGCCCTTGTGCTTAGCGCGTTTTTTGGTTCGTACTCTAATGTACTGATCAAAGCCTACGGTCGAAACCTTGACCCCATGATGATGGCTGCATGCTCGATGGCCGTTGGCTGTATTCCCCTCATGAGCCTTGGTGTTATGTACGAGGGCAACCCCTTCACTTTTGCCTGGAGTCCTCGCGCGATAGGCTCACTGCTTTATCTGGTGGTCGTGGGTTCCGTGTTGGCCTTTGCCTTGTATTACTGGCTCATTCGTCATATGGAAGTCACGCGAACCATGCTGATGTCACTTGTGATTCCCGTGGTGGCTACACTGATCGGCATCGTCGTGCTTCACGAACGAATGCACTGGCGTCTAGGCCTAGGAAGTCTTCTGATTTTATCCGGTCTGTTCACCACGATTTTTTACAAAAAAATGAAACGGCTGCTTAGCTTTGCCGAATAAATCTAAATAACGGTGTTAAACCAGCTCATAGCCATTTGCTTTAATTCGGGGGAATTTGGGGGACACAGGCCCCGAATTATTTTGTAAGTCTGTGATAGAGATTGGGCGCAGCCCTGTTTTGTATGTCAGAAGTTATAATTCTCAATTGATCGGGGTGTTTGTGGGTTGGCTCACCGAAAGTGGACAAATTTCGAACGGCGATCTTGTCCATGGTTGCATGATCGAATCAAAAA
>JAYRVV010000087.1:0-3606 GCA_041918415.1 Bdellovibrionota bacterium
ATCCATGATGTTTTACAGCTTTTTGGGTACTTTTTGTCTCTGCACGTAACTTCATTGTCACAGCTCTAGCACATATTAATATATCGCGTCAACAGCGTACTTTTTAACGAAAATCTATGATATTGACAAAAAGCGTTATGTTTAGTAATTGCAATGGAAAACGAAAGGTTAAAAATGAAGACATTGAAAACAATATTATTACTGCCGCTTGTTTCTATCCTATTTGCTCAGTCGCAAGATCCATATGATCTTCCAAAGCCATATCAGAAACGTGAAGCAAGTATTTCTTTTGAATATGATTTATCTTTGGGTGGCAAAGAGATGGCTAAATTATCAGGACATTACATTAAAACACATGGTGAATCCACGTTGCATCGCCTTACCTTAAGCGTGGACGGTAAAGAAGTTGTGAGGCCCATTTGGATCATGCCGGCAGACTTAGAACAAAAAGCCAAAAGCCATGCCATTTATGCAAACGTTGAGGAAATGTTGTTTTTTGATTCCGATCTTAAAAAAGAAACAGAATTTACAATACGTAACGGTTTAAAAATTTTATTTAAATCACCCATACAGGTAGATGATTCCCATGAGATTAAATCGTTAAGGATTGAACTGATCAGTCCAAAAGTTAAGCCCATCATGCCGCAAATTAATACCGCTTTTGAAATTGTAAACATTAAAGAAAATTCATGGTTTGTTCGCTTGGATAGGATCTTACTTAGGGACTCGCCCATCGAATACTTTGATGAAACCCCTCAACCAGCTCAACCCAATGTACTTCGAAGAAAATCCAATCTATCGACACAGAAAAAAATACCCCCCAAAATCGGCCCATGGGAATAAATATTACTGATCTTTTTTGATGGAGACGAGATTGTACTTGTCAAAACCCGAATTGGCGCTGGTCATCAAAACCTGTGTGACAAGCCAATAGGGTGAGTCTTTGTCTGCAACGATCAAAATGTAGCCTTCAAAATTTTTATTTTGTGCCTTGGCGATTTCGCGAGCGTTGTTGGCCTTTGTGTCCAAAGCCATTTTTAACTCAGGGATGATGTAGTTGCGTTGATTTTGAGCCTGAGCTTTCAAGGATTCCAATTTACGTGAATCCAATTTTAAAACAGGTTCATTCTCACCCAATATAATTTCACCAGGTGTTTTTTCATCACCCACTTTGGTCAGCATGAGCTTTAAGGCCTCTTCTGGTGCAACGGTGTTGGAAGATGTTGTGTATTGGAGGTTGGGTGCATCGAGCGACAAAGCGGAGCCGGAATAGCTTTTAAGCAAGAACACCAAAATGATGGTCATCATGTCCATCATGGCCACAAGATTGATTTCTTTCATGGTGACCGATTGAAAGGCCTTACCACGACGCTTTTTTATTCTTGCTCGCCATTGATGTACCGAAAAATTTCCTGCGCTCATGAAATATGCTCCTTATAAAACACTTAATGTCACATCGGGAAACATGGCATTGTCACCATCTGCCTCGTTGTCTCGTAGGGCATCCATTGTACCAATGATATCCTCGTAGCGAATCAAGGGTTGTGCAATGATCAAAACCTTGGTTTCTTGCGGAAACTGCGCCTTTAGGTTTTTGCCCTGAGCGCGAAGCAGTTCAAAGTTAAACAGCTCGCCATTTTTGGGGATGTTGGTTTTCATTAAATTTGGTCCGCCCTGAACAGATGGCTCAACTAAAAAACCCTCATTGGTGACCCGAACCATGAGTAAAAGCTCTTTTTTCTTTTCAAGTGTTTCCCTTGCTTCCTGAACATTGGGAGATATTTGTGGCACCGACGCATTTAAAACGGTGAATGCCAAAAATCCCGTGATGTTCATGAGCATGAAAATGACCAGGTTAACCATCACGTCCAGATATGGGACGAGGTTTAACTCACCACCTTCTTGATCTAAATCCGAGTGTTTTTTACTCATGGTTGCTTATCTCTGCAAAGTTAAGCCGCTTTATCGTCGTGGCGGAGTGTTAAAAGGTTTTCAAGTCGGCTGGTGTAATAATCCAAATCCGAAATGATCTTTTTAGCCATGCCTGTCAAAACCAAGTGAGCCAAAATGCACATCACAGCGATCGATAGACCGAAAAACGTGTTGTACAAGGCTTCGGCAATACCAATACCCATGAGCTGAGAACGCTCGGCCGCAGAAACACTGCCCAACGATTTAAACGAAGTACTCAAACCCCAAATGGTACCGATCAAACCCACAAGTGTGGCGATGTTGGCGATGGCCCACAGTGAACCAATTCGTTTTTCAATTTTAGGTGTGACTTGCAAAAGTGCTTCATCAACGCCCATTGAAACGGCCATGCCACCACGGTTGGCTTTAACCAAACCTGATTTGATCACAGTGGCCAAAGGAGCCGAGGATGTGTTTGAATAATTGATGGCCTGGGTGATGTCATTGGCCAAAATGTATCTTTCAACGTTTTGCATGAAAGTTTTTCCATCGGCAGAATACTTCACCAACAAAGTGAACAAACGTTCAGCAATGACGGCCAAGGCAAACAACGAAATCAAGGTGTTCACCCACATGAATGGGCTCATCTTGTAGACTTCTAAAAGATTCGACATATTTTTTCACTCCTTCAAGAAAAATTAAGCAAGTAACCTCAAGTATCTTAATGAGATTATTTAGACTTAGCAACCTTATCAATAAGTTTTGACAGCTCTTTGTGCTTGGCCCATGGTTTAAAGTCATGACGCGTAAAATTAGTTCTTATTTTCAAATAATTTTTTTTCAATGTTTCAATTCGCTTAATCGATGCGATGAATCTTTCAGGCGGTATTTCGCGTCGATGCAAAGCCCGTTTTAATCGATCAAAGATATTGGACACTTCGTGAAGGCTTTTGCACACAAGCATCATGTCAACACCAGCAAAAAAAGCCAAAAAGCACGCTTCATCGAGTGCAAGATGATCGCTGATGGCTTTCATTTCCAAATCATCGCTGATGATAACGCCCTTGTACTTTAGTTTATTTCTCAGCAAATCATGGATGATGGTCTTTGAAAGCGTTGCACAATGATTTGGGTCTAGCGCAGGGTAAATAACGTGTGCGGTCATGATGCTTGGAACCTTTGCCTTGATGGCGGCAACAAAGGGTACAAGCTCTCTGTTTAAAAGTGTACGCCTACTCACATTGGCCATGGGTAAAACAAAATGACTGTCTTGTGTGGTGTGGCCATGACCCGGAAAATGTTTGGCACATGTGACGATGCCCTCTTTTTCAAATGTTTTGATCACCACGCAAGCCAAACGAGCCACGACGCTTGGATCTTTTGAAAATGATCTGGATCCAATCACTGGATTTTTGGGCTGTGAACGTACATCAACGACAGGTGTGAAATCTAAATTAATGCCAACACTTTTTAGCTCTTTGGCCATGGCCATGCACTGAAGTTTGACAAGCAAGGTCGAACCCGTTTTCAAATACGCTTGCCCCAAGCTTGCGTTGCCGGGAAAAGATGTGAAAGGTTCTTTCAGGCGTTCAACGATGCCGCCTTCCTGATCAATGCCAATTAAAGGTTTTGTTTTAAATGTTCGATGAAGGGAATGATTCAGTTTAAGCAATTGAACAGGAGACTCAATGTTTC
>JAYRVV010000088.1:0-3137 GCA_041918415.1 Bdellovibrionota bacterium
GTTGATTTTGCGAAAAAACTAATCGCAGCGGTTCAAGCCATCATCACAAACATGAACCCAAAATCATACCATCCAAGCATGCATGTGAGCCTAACAGGCAAATTCAATGAAACTGTTGACGAGTATTACCAAGTCATCAAAGACATGTTCGAAACACTTGGTCTTTGTTTGTTTTTGGTCGCTCTATCAATCTATCTTTATTATTTTAATATTCGAATCATTTTTATTTTGGCCTTACCTTTGGTTGTGGGCTCTCTGTGGACTTTTGGACTCACCAAATGGGTCATCGGCTATTTAAATTCACAAACCGCTTTTTTGGGAAGCATCATCGTTGGTAATGGTGTGAACTCAGGTATCATTTTTGTTTCACGATACCTTGAAGAAAGGCGATTGCTTAAAACAGTAGATGAATCCATCAACATCGCGCTTCAAACCACTTGGAAACCGACCTTGTACTCAGCCTTAACAACATCGGCCGCTTTTGCAATGTTGGGACTTTCGCAAATCAAAGGTTTTAGTCACTTTGGATTTATTGGAGGCTTTGGCATGACGCTTACATGGATGGCCACTTATTTAACACTGCCCACGCTGATCAAACTCAATGAAAAAATTTATCCAATCCATCAGTCAAACCAAACCATCAAACTGAATCCTTGGACATTTTTCATGAAACCCTATGCACGATTTGTCCAAAATCATTATAAATTCATATTGTCATTTTCAGTTATAAGTTTAATCGTTAGTTTGTTTTTTATTTTTAAATTTATTCCAGATAGCCTTGAATATAATTTTTCGAAACTTCGAAACAGACCCAAACAAAATGCCACAAAGGGAATGGGTGACCGAATCACAAGCATATTCGGTCAGAGCACAGCACCCTCCATATTACTTTTGGACAACCTAAATCAGGCTGTGGATGTGTGTGATCGGGTCATGAATTTAGAAAAAAATGTCGATCAAGATAAAAAAATCATTGATCATTGCCAAAGCATTTATTCATTTATACCAACAAATCAAGAAGAAAAACTTAACGTACTAAAACAGATCAGAAAACTCACTATGGATAGCAGCTTAAATTTTGTTGATAAGAAATACAAAAAGGATATCGAAGAGTTTAAAAATTCAACAAATTTAAGCAGCATCAACATCAACGACCTACCCATGTCGATTAAAAGAAATTTTACCGAACTGGAT
The DNA here is from genome assembly GCA_041918415.1 of Bdellovibrionota bacterium. Lineage (GTDB taxonomy): Bacteria > Bdellovibrionota_G > JALEGL01 > JALEGL01 > JALEGL01 > JAYRVV01. The sequence goes on from JAYRVV010000088.1 coordinate 1,195, forward strand.
GGAAGCATTGGAAAACTGGTGTACATCTACCCGGGTAAAACGGCACACTTGTCCAATGGAAAACGATTGATTGAGTTTGCGGATTTGACCAGTCAAATTCAACTCAATGACGGAAAGGAAACCAGGCTTTCAGGGCAATCGGCCATTTTTGCGGATTTACTCAAAGCTGTTTCACAAGATGGACCCATTGTGACTTTTTATTCTTTTTTAGCTGTGGCTTTACTCATCATCATCAATTTTCGAAATCGCTTTTCCATTGCCTATGTCTTAGGTGGCTTAACCATTGGTATGCTTTTGATGTTTGGTCTTCAAGCCATGTTTAGAATTAAACTTAATTTTTTTAATTTCATTGCCATACCGGTAACCCTGGGCATAGGCGTTGATTACGGTGTTAATTTTTTTGAAAGGTACAAACTGGATGGCCATCACAACATTCATAATATTTTGGTCAACTCAGGTAGCGCAATATTTTTATGTTCTCTAACCACGCTGGTTGGATATTGGACACTCACCATTGCCCTAAACCAAGCCCTGGGTTCATTTGGTTGGCTGGCCATCATTGGCGAGTTAACTTGCTTACTGACCGCTCTTTGCTTTATGCCCGCATTGCTTTGCCTCCTGGATGAAAAAAGACAAAATAGGGCTGTTAAATTAAATGAACCAATAACCCAGCAAGTTCAAAAGGCAAAAAATCACTCATGAATCTTCGATAACGTTCTCAAAATGCTCGATGTTATTGCTGTTGGAATCATAAGAAACGACCACCAAATCAAATTGCACACCCATGTTTCTCAATCGTTTTTGAATTAAATATAGTTTTGCAGCTTTTAATAAACGCCTTTTCTTCACATGGTCAAAATGATCCATCGGGGAAAATGAATCGTTTTTAAATCCAGATTTAACCTCAACAAAATAAATATCATTTTTCTTCTTGGCCACAATGTCGATTTCAGCAAATCGATACAAAACATTTCGATCAATGATCGTAAAACCTTTTTGTTTTAAATAATCACAAACTTTATTTTCATAAAAGCGACCCGTGCTTCGGCTGTTCTTTTCTGGATATGGAGAAGCTTTTTCTGTGAATATCTGACAAACCCAACGATTCAATCTGCTGAAAATGCTTTTTTGTTCCATATCCTTTGTGCTCATCAAAACCATATTGGGGATGATGCTCATGCTCCTTTTGCATCCATCGATCCCGAGTGACTTTTGCCAAAATCGAGGCTGCAGATATACTTAAAACCCTATCGTCACCTTGAATCACCGTCATCACTTCATGAGGTACACAAGGAGCTTGATCTCCATCGATTAAGCACACATCGATGTGGGTTTGAATCTGCTTGATCGCCAAACTCATCGCCAAAAGTGTGGCCTGTAAAATGTTAATCTTATCAATTTCACTTGCATGAACGATGCCAATTCCATAAGCAACACAATTTTCAATGATTTCAGTGTATAAAGCGTCACGCGTTTGCGGCTTTAGCTTTTTAGAGTCTTTTATTCGTCCAATAAAGTTCGAATTTCGTTCGCTTAAAACGCATGCAGCGGCAACCACTGGTCCGGCCAAAGCCCCTCGGCCGGCCTCATCCACACCGACCACAGTGGATAAACCCCTCTTCCAAAACGTGCGCTCAATGTTCAAGCCATTAAAATCTTCAAGTTCAAAAAGTGCATTCTGAATCATTTTAAGTTCTTAAGAACTGAAAGATGCAACTCTTTTAAACTGGCCAGTGGAACATTGGAGGGCGCATCCACCATCAAATCAATCGCACTTTGTGTTTTTGGAAACGCAATCACATCCCGAATGGCCAAGGCATCTGACAACAGCATGGCGATGCGATCGATGCCCAAGGCGATACCGCCGTGCGGAGGGGTTCCATATTCCAAGGCATTTAGAAAAAACCCAAATTTTTCCGATGCTTCCTCTTTACTTAACTTTA
>JAYRVV010000089.1:0-3307 GCA_041918415.1 Bdellovibrionota bacterium
ACACCATTACTTATTCAAGCACTGTTGCTGATGTGACGGGCGTTGAGCCAGGCCAAATCAGGGTGAATGCCGGATCATTTGTTGGGGTTGGCACAATTGCGGGTTCAAGCCCACGCAATCCACAGTGTGGCACTTGTCACAACGGTGGGGCACAACCTGACACGCTGTCTTCTTGGACTGAGACCAAGCATGCGTCAACCTTTGAAGATTCATACAGCAGCTTTTATGGATCGGCGTTTAATACATCAACTCTGCAGTTTAAAACGGTGGGATATAGTCCACTGCATGTGGATGATGGCTTTGATGATTTATTAAGCAGTGCCGGTTTGAGTTCGTCTAGCTCCGTTCCTGCAACGTTTGCAGATTTTGCATCCGATTTTTCGCATTTGGCAGGATTAAGTGGGGTTCAATGTGAAAGTTGTCACGGCCCTGGAAGTGCCCACTCTGGAGATCCCATCAAGATTTCCTATTCATATTCACAAACGGGCACCTGTGGTCAGTGTCACAGGCAAGAAACCCAGTGGGAAGGATCGTCTCACAATACTGACACAGCCAATTATCAAACGACTTGGCTTGAAGAAACAGGTTGTGTTCGATGCCACTCCTCCAAGGGTTTTGTTGACTATGTTAAAGGCGGACATGGCGCGCTTCAAGCGGTTGAAGACACGGGAAGGTTTATTGGCGTGACCTGTCAAGCTTGTCATGATCCTCACAACGCCACAAACCCAGATCAATTGCGATTGTATGGTGAAGTCACCTTACAAGACAGTTCAACGGTGTTTGCAGGAAAAGCGGCCGTTTGTTACACATGTCATGATGGCTTGTACAGTAAGGATGAGGCCGATTGTGACGTAAACCGAGATGGTGTTGTGGATTCCAACGATGACGGCGACGGCGTTGTCGATGGCGTTTGCGAAACGTTTGAACAAAGTGCCGATTACTATGTCAGACAAGTTCATAGAAACCCTCAGGCCGCAGTGCTTGAAGGTGTTGGCGCGATGACCGATTTGGATAAAGACAGCACCGAGGATATTGAGCTTAATGAAGAATCATTTCACGCAAGCTCGGGTTTTGTGCTTTCAAGTGTGACGGGCGATTCAAGTCTACCATCGGTCAACAACAAGTGTGTGACCTGTCACATGGCTTCGGGTCCAAGCATCAGCGAAGCAGGTTACAACCATTTGGGTGAGCACTCATTTGCAGTTAAGCATGGAGATGTAGAAAACCTTAATGCGTGCAACAACTGTCACTTGAATTTAACCTCATTTAACAGAACCGCACGTGACGACTACGACGGAGACAGTGAAGTGGAGGGCATTCAAGATGAAGTTAAGGGCTTACTTTTGTTGGTTTCGAATCAGATCAAGGCCTTGGATGTAACCAATGTGAACCAAACTTCTGGAACCAAAGAAGCGTCCGGGGTTATAACGCCAGGAACTGTTTCTTTCAAAAGTAGTCCAACCAATCTCTACTTTAACGCCACAAGCGACTTGGTACGACGAAGCGTGTGGAATCATAACATGGTGGTTAGAGGTGCGGACCTTGGCATTCACAACACAGCCTTTGTTGTCAAAGTGCTTCAAGGAACGTATAAGAAAATCGCAGGAGTCGATGTACCTGGTGCAACCATTCGTTAAGCAAAAGGAGAACTTAAAATGTTAAAATTAAAAAATGTATTTGTGTGTATGACTGTTGGACTGGGTCTTATGGGTACGGTCTATGCCGATGGCAAGGCTTCATACGACAAATATTGTAAGAAGTGTCACGGGGATAATGGTACGGGCAAAAACGATAAAGGTGAGTGGTTGGCCGTTTACAAAACATTGAAGATGACCAAGGAAGAGGAAAAGGCTACTTTAAACATCATCACCGATGATGCAAAAAAACTGACATTGGATCAGCTTGTGACCATTATTAAGGATGGAAAACTGCCCACAAAAGAAAAGGGTAAAATGAAAGCGATCAAGGCCAAAGAGGGCGAAACTGTGACGGACGATGAAATTAAGTCAATCGCGAACTACACGTTTGATTTGATCAAAAAAGGCGTTGTTAAAAAATAACTGATGTAACAACGTTCAATGTACAAAATGGGCCAGGGTTTGGCCCATTTTGTTTTTTAATTCAGTCAACACTCAACAGGACGTATAAAAAGTTTGAGTTTTACATTCCTTTGATGCGTTCGGCGCTTAAAATGCCGGGAATAGATTCGATCGCTCTGATCAGAGCATGCAACTGGTTTGAATTGCCCACACGAAGGTCAAAAGTTAACACGGCTTTCTCATCTTGAGTTGTCTTGATGGAAGCATGCGTTATGTCGCCGCCATTTTTGGTGATTTGCTGTGAGATGTTGGCCAATATGCCGGGCTTGTCTTTTGACATGATTCTGATGCGTGCAGTTCTGGCGGTGGGAGCCTCTTTGGCCCACTCCACAACAATCTTTCTTCGTTCGTCAGATTCAAATATTTTGTAGCAATCCGAACGGTGTATGGTCACCCCCCGCCCACGGGTAACGAAACCAACAATGTTTTCTCCCGGCACAGGATGACAGCACTGCCCATATCTAACCATGACATCATCAATACCGCCGACACGAATGGGCGAAGATTCTTTTTGCAACACTTGGGTGGTGATTCTTTTAATGAATTGAGGGATCGTTTTGAGTGTTTTTGAAATGGATTTTTCATCCAAAGTTTTTTCAACCACGAATTGAGGCGCCACTTTTCCATAGCCAACATCGATCAGTAATTCTTCAACGGAATTGAAATTGATGGTTTGAATGGCTTTTAAGAATTCCTCAGTTTTTGAAGCATCTTCAAAATTAATTTTGTTTTTTCTAAATTCTCTGATCAGTAGGTCTTTACCAAACTTGATGGCACTTTCTTGTTCTTCTTTTTTAATGAAGGTTCTTATTTTGGATACGGCTTTGCTGGTGAACACAAACTTTAACCAGTCTTTGTTTGGTTTTGAATTTTTATCAGTGATGATTTCTATGGTGTCACCGTTTTTAAGTTTGTACCTCAATGGAACGATTCTTCCATTCACCTTGGCGCCCTTGCAGTAATGCCCGACTTCGGTGTGCACGCGGTAAGCAAAATCAACAGGGGTGCTTCCTTTGGGAAACTCAAGCACTTCACCTTGAGGTGTGAACACGTAGACTTCATCGGAAAACAAATCTATTTTTACGGTTTCAATGAATTCGTGCGAATCCCTCAATTCATTTTGCCATTCCAACATTTGTCGAAGCCTGGTGAATTGCTCCACTTCCTTTTTAGCACCTTGAGATCCGCTCTTATTGGTCCAATGAGCC
>JAYRVV010000090.1:0-2310 GCA_041918415.1 Bdellovibrionota bacterium
TTATTGAAAAAAACTTAAGAAACATTGGCATCATCGAAAAAAATATCGAAAAATTGAAAGTTCAAAATCAAAGTCAAGTGATCAAAGGCCTGATACCTCAAAAGTTAAAATCATTAAAAACTGATTTTGATGTGGTGTTTTTAGATCCACCTTATAAGCTTAATGTGCATGATCAAGTGATGGATCAGTTAATCACCCATAAACTTTTAAAACCAAAGGGAATTGTTATTTTACATCGAAGCAAACTTGATCCTGTAAAATTGCCAAATCACTATACCTTATACAAAGATCGTGTTATCGGTGACAGTCACATCTATATTTTTGAACGAAATGAGGTTCAATGAGCGGCGCCACATTGGTTTATCCCGGGTTTTTCGATCCCATCACTTTAGGACATTTAAACATCATTGAACGGGCAAGACTTAGGTTTGATCAAGTGATTGTTTTGGTGGCCAAGGAATCCAACAAGAAAGCCATGTTCACAACAGCCAAGCGTCAAGAGATGATTCAAAAAGTCACATCAAAATATAAAAACGTTTCGGTTGATGTTTTTGATGGCCTCTTGGTCAATCATTTAAAAAAGATGAACAACCCGATCATTTTAAGGGGCATTCGTTCAGTTTCTGACTTTGAATATGAATCTCAAATGTCTTTGGCTAACAAAATCATGTTTGAGAAAGCCGAAACCATTTTCATGATGACCGACGCAAAATACGCACATTTAAGCTCTACTTTGATCAAAGAAATTGCTAGATTGGGTGGAGATTTAACCCGCATGGTGCCTGACGTGGTGCTTAAAGAGATGAAAAAATGAAACTTAATCAATTAACAAAAACAATCAATCCTTCACCCACTTTGGCTTTAAATCAAAAGGCCAAGCGCTTGGCCAAAGAAGGAAAGAACATCGTCAATCTTACAGCTGGAGAGCCAGATTTTGCCACGCCCGATGTCATCGTTCAGGCGGCCCTCGATGCCATGAAAAGTGCAAAAACCTTTTACACCGCAACCGAAGGCATCATTGAATTGAGAGAGGCAATCTTGTCTTTTGAAAAACCTTTTTATAAAAAAGATTTTGGCATTGAAAACATCATGGTTACACCTGGGGCCAAGCAAGCCATTTTTAATTTTTGTTACAGTCTGCTTGAGCCGGGCGATGAGGTGATCATGTTTGCGCCATACTGGGTGTCTTACAGTGAAATGGTGAGCATGTGTTTAGCCAAGCCGGTGATCATCCAGACAAGAATGGAAGATGGGTTTGAGCCTGATCTTAATTTGGTTAAGGACGCAATCAATTCAAAAACTAAATTACTGATTTTTAATTCGCCCAGCAATCCAAGCGGCGTGGTGTACAGCCCTGCATTTATTTCTAAACTGAGCGATTTGCTTAATCAGCATGAACACATCAATGTGCTTTGTGACGACATTTACACTCGCCTATACTATGAGAGTGAAGATCAAACATTGTTGGCCAAGTCATTTGATCTGAGTCGATTGGCCATTGTTTCAGGCGTTTCAAAAACGTTTGCCATGACGGGATGGAGAATCGGTTGGATCATCACCGATCGATCTTTGATTCAGGGCATGACGGCCGTTCAATCTCAAATGGTTTCCAATCCTTGTTCCATTTCACAATGGGCGTCGCTGTGCGCATTAACTAAGGCTTCCAAGGAGGCCAAACAAATGTTTGACACATTTTTGCAAAGACGAAATTGGGTGGTCGAGCGCGTGCAAAAAATCAAAGGTTTGAGTTTTGTGAAACCCAAGGGTGCGTTTTACATGTTTGTGAAATTGCCCCAAGTGAGCGATGTCAGCGACACAAAGTTTTGCGAAATCATGTTGGATGAATATGGCTTGGCCCTTGTGCCGGGCAGTGCATTTGGCATGGATGGTTTTGTCAGGTTCAGTTTTGCAAGTTCAAAGGATAACTTGATTCGTGGGCTTGACTTGTTAGAATCCGGTGTAAAGAAGGTGACTCAATGATCGACGAACAAAGAAAAAGTTTACGTTATCCCGTGGCAACCCGTGTGCGCATCAAAGGGAAACAAGAAGAAACATTCTGTATGACCAAAGACATATCTGAAGGTGGTATGTATTTGACCAGTTCAAATCCACCCTACATCGGAAGCGTCCTTGAGCTTGAGCTTTCATTGCCTGGAACCAATGAGCTGTTGAAGCTTAAGGGTGATGTGGTTTGGCGTAAAGAGGGAGAAGGCTTTGGTGTTGGATTTTTAAAGCTGACCGTTTTACAAAGAAAAATGCTTCAAGTCTTCATCAATCAAATTGATGAACTGAATGAAAAAGTGGCCAAAA
>JAYRVV010000091.1:0-6315 GCA_041918415.1 Bdellovibrionota bacterium
CGAAGCAGATGGTACTTTTTGAGGCCCGACAACTTAACCTTCCATGTCTTTTTGAGACGCGCGATGAACCAACCATAATCCTGGAAGCCCAAGCAACATGGTGACATAAAAGAATGTTTCCCAACCATAGCGTTGACTGAGTAAACCTGCCAAAGGCCCAGATACAACGCGAGGAAGCGTGAACAAGCTGGATAGGATGGCGTATTGTGAAATTGAAAATTTTTTATTTGTCATGCGCATGAGTAAAACAGAAAAAGCTCCAGTACCAAGACCTTGCGTTAAAGTTTCAAAACCCATGGCCAGGTAAAGCACCAAGGCCAAGGGCTCAGTTTTACAAAGCACAACGTAACCTATGTTTGAGAATATTTGCAGCACGCCAAAATACATGAGTGACTTTTTTACACCCAACACGTTTGTTAAAATTCCACCCAAAAAAGTGCCCAGCAAAGTGGCGGCCAAACCAATGGTTCCGAGCGCAACACCACGTTCAAACGCACCAAAACCACGATCCACTAAAAACGGTCGAAGTAAAGCTTGTCCCAAATTGTCTGAAAATTTGTAAAACACAACCACCAATAAAATCCAATAAACATCTTTTCTTGAAAAAAGCTCTTTGATGGGTTCAAACACTGCTTCTTTTAAAGTGATACTTTTATCACCCAATTTTTCACTCTTTAACATCGAAGTGATGCCCAGCATGGGCAAAAACAACAAAGCCAAGACCACATTCACCAGTGTCCAAGAGTAATTGGCGGTCAGCGAAATGGTTAGTGCTCCAGAGGCAAACATGCCCAATCGATACAACGCTGTTCTCAAACCAACGGCAACACCTTGCTCTTCCTTATTTAATATTTCAACGGCCAAGGCATCCAAGGCGATGTCAAAACTCGCACTCAACATGGCCATCGAAAAAACCAGCGCCATGTAGACGGTCAAAGTTTCCTGATTGATGTCTAAACCAGATAGAAGTAATATCAATGCACTCAGCGCAATTTGGGTGATCAGTATCCAACCCTGCCTTTGACCCAAAAAGGGAATTCTAAACCTATCCATCAGCGGAGCCCACAAGGGCTTGAGACTCCATGGCAACTGAACCAACGAGAACAAACCAATGCTTTTTAAATCAAAGCCCTGGGTTCTTAACCAATCCGGAATCGCAATCCAAATCAAACCCAGTGGCAAACCCGAGGCAAAGGAAAGCAATGAAACACACAGCGTGTTTTTTGAGCGCATGGCTTGAGTGATTTTTTCCAATTGAATCATGCGGCGGTCTTTTCAAGCAAAGCGAAAAAAAATCCATCACTATTGAATTCAAAAGGCATCAGCGTTTTAAGATGTACCAATTTAAAATTCGGATGGCTTTGTAAAAACGCTTCCACCACCGATTCATTTTCTTGTTTGGTTAAAGTGCACGTCATGTAGGTCAATGTGCCGGAAGGCTTAAGGTATTTTGAAAAACGGTTTAAAATGTTTAACTGTGTTTTGTCAAAATGCACGATTGAATTTTGACTCATGATCCATTTTTGAGCAAACATTCTTTTTAAAACACCCAAACCTGAACAAGGAGCATCCACCACAATGCAATCAAAATGTTCATGCATTTTTTTTCCAAGCGGGTCTGGATCGTCCTTTGCAATCCACCGATGCTTCACGATGCCCACGCCGGCCCGTTTTAATCTTTGATCCATTTCTTCAAACACCCTGGCATCCACATCAAGAGCCAGAAGCTCTCCTTGATTATGCATTTTGCCTGCAAGAGCCAGCGTCTTTCCCCCTGTTCTCGCACAAGCATCCAACACTTTCATCTTTTCACTCACCGGACATTGTTCAACCAACCATTGACTGCCCAGATCTTGAATTTCAAACCAACCCTTTTTGTAAGCATGAAACCCTTTTAAGTTGATGCGTTGATTTAAAATCACTGCAAATTCTTGCGTTCCATCTTGGGCCGAAATGTTTTGTTGCTTTAACGCGTGCATCACTTGATCTGTGCTGGCTTTAAGTTGATTGACCCTCAAGGCGATCAACGGTTCTTGGTTAAGACTAAGGGCCAACCTCACTGCGGTTTGAGCTCCATAACTGTCAACCCAAACACTTAGCATCCATTTTGGAAAAGACAAAAGACGCGTCCATTCATCCAGGCTTAAAGGTAAAAAAGTTTCTATGGGTTTGGATTGAACTTCATCAATGGTTTCTACGGCGTTTTTTACCCATTGCATGCTTATGGAATCTGGGCGATTTGGTAAAACTAAATTTTTCCATCGAATAAAACGCCTTGCCATGTTTTGGGTGTTCAATCTGACCTTTGAAGGCAATGACCTTGCCCTGGCCAGTTTGCTTTCATAAAACGACACGACTTGCTTTGGATCGTCAAAGACAAGCTGCAAAATTTCACAAAGCAGATTTAAATTGAGTTCGGCTCGATCCATCGATTATGACTTTTGATGAGCGAAACCAACGCATCTACGGCCTGTTCTTGATCAATGTTTCTTTGAACACAATCTTGACCAACATAAAGATTGATACGCGAAGGGCCACTACCCACATAACCAAAATCTGCATCGGCCATTTCCCCTGGTCCATTGACAATGCATCCCATGATGGCAATTTTTAAACCCTTTAAATGCCCCGTTTTTTCTCTGATTTTTTGTGTTGTGCTTTGTAAATCAAACAAGGTTCGCCCACATGATGGGCAAGCGATGAAATCCGTTTTGGTCATTCTCAAACGACAAGCCTGTAAAACATTGAACGCCAATTGATTTGAAAATTCCTGGTTTTGTCCATATTGCACTTGCACCAAATCACCCAGACCATCGCAAAGCAAAGAACCCAACTCAACAGCGGCCCTCAAGCGAACTTCTTCATCGGTCATGTTGGGTGATGCCACGAAATCCAATAAAATGGGTACGTTCAATTTATTTTCGTTTAGCAACGTAACCGTCTTTCTTGTCAAATCGATCAATCTTGAATTTTGGATTTCGACGCCAAGGGGTACACTTGAATCAAAGGATTTTAAAACATCCATCAGGCTTGGCAGTTCTTCAAATTTTGAAACCCTAAACCAAAGAATTCTTCCATTGAGCAATTTTAAAAGTTTAGTTCGATATTCTTTGTCTTGCCAAGCGGAGGAGACGGCCACAGACAATTCATCAAATTTCATATTGGATACATTAAAATCACCCATGCTTGCGCCTTGTAATTTAAGCGCAAGTGAAAAATCATGATTTTTTAAAAAGGCATTTTCATTTTCGATTGATGGTTTGGTTAACTCAAGCACAACCCGATCGGGCTTGGGCTCAAACGTTTTTTGGTTTAAAAAAGTTTGTGCGTGATGGTGAACATTGCTGTGTAAGCTCACCGCAACCGTTTCGCCCTTACCGTAAGACACTAAGCCATTGTTTATTTTTTTACTGTCCCGTCTACGGTGCTCATAAAACGACCAGCACGGTACAATGTTTTGGATGGGACGATCGTCCTGAAAGGGCCTTGCGTAAAGCTGAACCAATTGACGTGCAACTGGAATTTCGTGCTCAGGATCTTCCGTTAGCGAAACCCTGATGGTGTCACCAAGACCATCGCTTAACAAACTTCCGATGCCCACGGCCGATTTGATGCGGCCATCTTCGCCATCACCGGCTTCGGTGACTCCCAGATGCAGCGGATAATCCATGGATAATTCATACATCCTTGAAACCAGAAGGCGATAGGCCTGAATCATCACCTGAACGTTTGACGCCTTCATCGAAACAATTAAATCATGAAAACCTTCGGCTTTTGCCACATTGATGAACTCGATGGCCGACTCAACCATGCCTTTGGGCGTGTCACCAAATCGATTCATGATTCGGTCGGACAATGATCCATGATTGGTGCCTATGCGAATGGCGATACCATTTTGCTTTGCCCTTTTCACGATCGGTAAAAATTCATCACGAACCCTATCCAATTCATTGGCGTATTCTTGATCGCTGTATTCTTTAATTTCAAATCTTTTTCGATCGGCAAAGTTGCCGGGATTGATTCTCACCTTGTCAACCCAGTCACAAGCATAAAGGGCAATTTTGGGTAAAAAATGAACATCCGCCACCAGCGGCATGTGAATTTTTCTTCTTTGCATTTCCTTTTTGATGTCTTTGAGTGCTTGTGCATCGCTCATGGTGGGCGTTGTCACGCGAGCGATTTCACAGCCCACTTCCTTGAGGCGTTCAATCTGATCAACCGTGGCCTTAACATCTGTGCTTGGTGTTGTGGTCATGGACTGAACCACAATCTGGTTCTGTCCTCCGATTTTGATGTCACCCACTTGAACAACTCTCGTTTTTCTACGCAAGGGTCTTAGTAGGTGGTTGACGTAAGAAAACATCTACACCTGCCTCCATAAACTTCGATGGTCGGGAGCAACAAAATCTTTACCAAACCAACGTCGATCTTCTTTATCCCTGAAGATCACGTAGCTTCCAACGTTCGTTGGAAATTCAACCAACTTATTCCATGTTTCACCCAAATCGTTGGACTCATAAATGCGACCCTTTTCAGTGCCGACAAGCAAAGTTGAATCGGCAATGTACTGAAACGAAAACACAAAATGGATATCATCAATGGCCGGCTTTTCAATCCAACGATTGGAGGCTGGATCTAAGACATAAATTCTCACGACACGATCGGCGATGGAGCTTTGATAGCCCCACAAAACCACAAGCAGGGTATCCTGTCCCTTGTGTTTCACTTTTTCAATCGCCACCATTTTGTACGTTTTGTAGGCATCAAACGCAGGCAATTCATCAAACGATCTTAAGCCATCATGAGAAACATAGGCTTTGGGATCTTTATCCGCATTGGTTCCAATGTAGATGGTTTGACCGTCTTGGTAAAAGGATTGAAACATGCTCACAGGTAGTTTGATTTCCTCTTTCGTCCATGTTTCACCTTGGTCCGTCGAGCGAAACAAAACCGCCTTTGTTTTTCCCTGTGTCATCATTTGTCCAACACTGATCACGATGGATCCATCAGGCAATGAAAGCAATCCTTCAACGGCACTGTAATTGTGTAAATCAAGATCAGCGTGTTTAAAAGTGCAAACACCTTCATCGCTGATGAGCACAACGCCACGACCAATGTTGTTCATCCCTGCGGCCATGACTCGACCATCTTTTAATTTGATGAAGCAACTGATCAGAGCCACATCCAAAGGTACGTCAAGCGCGACAAAAGGTTCTTGCATAAAACCTTTAAACACAGCACCCTGAGACTGAGCCGGGGAAGATGTGCCAATCAAGAGCTGCCCATCATTGTTAGAAAAAATGCTGTACACATGGTGCCCCAAAGGCAATTGCCTTTCGTAAACAAAACCCTTGGGCGCGGGTGTTTCGTTCTTAGGGCCTTCTTTTTTCATCGACATGAAGTTTTTTAAGGGCGAAAGCCATTTTTGCTGTATCAAATTCATCGGTTTTTCCTCAGTTGTTTCTTGTGCTCTGTTTCTTAGCGGTTTAATTTTTTTTTTTCAAGGGCAAAACAAGCAAAATGAGCCAAGTGTTGAAGATTGTAAAAATACTGAATGTATACAACACATTAAGTCATTTACAAAAGCCTTGAAATTGAATAAACATGGCTTCATGCCAGGCGAAGCATTGAGCAAAGAGGATTGGATCAAAAGGTATGACCTAGAAGAGCCACAGCTGTACAACAAAGAGCCAAGCCCATTTCTTGTTTCAATGATCACGGAATTGAAAACCTCCGGTCCAAGCCTTGAGCTTGGGGTTGGTATGGGAAGAAACGCGATTTACCTTGCTCAAAAGGGCCACGATGTAACCGGCATTGATTTTGTTTCCAAAGCCATCCAAGGCACCCAAGATCTGGCTCGGGCATGTTCGGTGAGTGTTCAAGTTAAGGAGCAAGACCTTCATTTTTTCATTCCCCCATTGATGTCATTTCAAAACATCGTTCTGATCGATGTCAAGCCACCTATGCCTGTGCTTAAAGGAATGTCTCGCGGTTTAAAATTGGGAGGGCACCTTTTGATGCATGCTTACCTTACAAGCCATCTCCATGATCATCCAAATTCTTCAATTCATCTAAGCGAGTGCTTTAAACCCAACGAAGCCTTGCAATATTTGGGTGATTTAAAGCTTGTGCATTACAGTGAGCTTGAAAATCAAAAAGGTGAAAAAAAAGTTTGTCTCTTGGCCAAAAAATGAAAAACCTTGACAATTAAACTATGTACCGATACATAAGTACATGAATGATCCGCCTTAACTTTAAAGACCTGAGTCCTCACTTTGCCATTCTTGGCTTCGTATTTTAGAGTGTTTTTTCAAA
>JAYRVV010000092.1:0-3903 GCA_041918415.1 Bdellovibrionota bacterium
AGCTAAATTGTCCAACGATTCTTTAAAACGCTTGCGTTGGGAGCGTTCAAACACCAAAAGTGAATTGAATTGCTTGCTTAAGGGCAAAAGCTCAAAAGGGTATGTGAAATTGAGCAGAGTGCTTTGGCCATCCTCAATGGCTTTTACATCAGCCTCAATCTTGCCTAAAAACCCAAAGCTCCATTGCAGCAGTAAAATCACAATGAGCAGCAATCCAAACAAGCCCAAGCTTAGCCATAAGATCAAATCGCGATCAAACGCGTGCATCTGCGTAAGCCAGGACTGCCCCGTGTTGAATATGGCGACATTGATGAGCCATTCGTTCTGTTTGCTGTTGGTCAATATAACCACACCGTAATTGATCAAAAAGCCCTGATTGATTTTCTCAAACGACCATTGATCTAGACCAAGGTTTTTAAATTGTATGGCCTCACAGGTTTTAGATTGAAACAAAACTTGTCCTTGAGCATCGAAAACAAGCAAAGTGTTTTGATCAAAATTGATGGTTTGTTCCAATGCGTTTACATCAACCAGCAGTTCATCGTTTTCATTGATGTCAACATGGCCTAAAACCGTGAGCACAGCGTTTTTTAGTTCGGCCTCCTGCTTGGAAAGCAAGGTTTTGTGATGGTTGTTGTGAATGAGTAGACCCAGTAAAAGAAGAAACATAACCAAAGAAATTAAAAAGCGAAGCAGAAAAGTTTTTTTCAGTGAAAGCATTATGTTTTTATTTTGTATCCACTGCCACGAAGGGTGATGATGGGGTTGTCATCACCGCTTGGGTCTAGTTTTTCTCTTAAGCGTTTGATGAAAACCTCAATGACATTGGAATCTTTATCTTCATCATCACTGTAAATGTGTTCGCTAAGTGCTTGCTTTGAAATCACTTTGTCCGAATGAATCATCAGGTATTGTAAAACTTTAAATTCAAATGTGGTCAAAGTGACTGGTTTTTTCTTCACCCACACTTGATGCGAGCTTGGATCCATGGTTATGTTGCCGCACTCAATGATCTTGCTTGCGAATCGGCCCGTGCGTCTGATCAGTGCGTGTGCTCTGGCCAAGAGCTCTTCAAAATGAAAAGGTTTGGTCAGGTAATCATCAGCGCCGGCTTCAAGGCCTTTGACTTTTTCTTGCCATTGATTTTGAGCGGTTAATATCAAGATGGGGTGCTTGATGCCTTTTTTTCTGGCGTTTAAAATGACATCAATGCCGCTTAATTTAGGTAAGCCCAAGTCGACAATGGCCAAGTCGATGGGAAATTCGCAAAGTTTGTACAAGCCATCTTCCCCGTCTTGAGCTTGATCAACCACAAAGCCCGATTTGATCAGGGCTTTGGACAACTGTTCTCTAAGCAATTTGTCATCTTCAAGCACCAAAACCCGCACGGCATCACCTGTTTAAATCAATCAAAACGGTTGACACTTTGCCATTGCGTAACATTTTGACTTGGTATCGGTTTTTAGATTCATTGACATCGCCCATGGGTCTGGCCTGAAGGGCTTTGCCTCCATATTGTCTTTCAGCCGCTTGCATGGCATCTTGTGTTTGTGATGAAGGGGCTAATTTTGATTTTAACTGTGCCAAATCAAATTTGTTTTGACCCAATAACAAAGTTGAAAAAAGGATTGAAAAATAAATCATCGTTCTCACACCACCATTATATACTCAATCAAGCTGAATTTGAAATGAACAAAGTGCTTAAAATAATTCTGTTGAGTTTGGGGCTAGTCACAGTTTCGTACGCATTCATCAGTTTTAAGCATTTTGAATATGTGAGTGATTTCCAAAGCAATGAAAAAGGCAGGCCTGTGTTTAGAGCGCATGCCATTTACCCATTTGAAATCAATGGCATGTATGAAGTCATCACGCGCTATGATCAATACAAGCGCTATTTCCCAAAGTTTAAGGAAAGTATGGTTTTGGAGCAAAACCAAGATGAAGCATTGATTCTATTGAAGGCAAAATTGCCCTGGCCATTGAACGACCTATGGGTTAAGGCCAAGGTTGTTAAAGATCAGAAAAATCACCGCATCAACTGGAGTAAGGTTGACGGCAATTTTAAATCGTTTGAAGGTTTTGCCAAGCTTGACCCTCAGGGCGATAAGGTCAAGCTCACGATGAACGCCACGTTGGAGCTAAAATTTTACGTTCCCAAATTTGCATTTCGTTGGGTCGCCCGAAATTTTGTACCCAAGTCCTTGTTTCATTTAAACACCCATTTTATGATTCACGATCGTAGAACAATCAAAACCAAGGATCAAATGAAGTTGTTGCCAAAGGGGTCCTAATGAATGGTTATTTTTGTCCGATGAATAAAAAATAAGACCACAGGCCAAAATACATGCTACCCAATTCTTGATGAAGGCATTTAAAATCTTCATTGAGTTGACCCAAAAGATGAGGATCAATTGACACGTGAAATCGAGTCATATGCTCGTAAAACCATTCATACCGTGTTTGGTGAAAATCAACGATGGCGACAAACCCTCCTGGTTTGACTTGGTTTTTAAGATGAAGAACAAAGGCCTGCCAATCAGGTTGAATCACCGTCAATGAATAAGAAAAATAAATCACATCAAAGGTCTGGCTTAGTATGTGACCTGGTGCGAACATGTCTTCAATCAGCGTGACTCGATCACCAAAAGGCTTGAGTTTTTTTCGTGCAACGCCAAGCATGTGCTTGGATAAATCAATGCCATGCACGCTGGCGTTTGGGTACAGTTTGCACATGTGAAGCAAATTGCTTCCAGTGCCACAACCCACTTCTAAAATTGAAAAATGATCCTGCGCTTTAAAGGGGAGCTTTTGCAATAACTTTTTTCGACCAAACAAAAAACTCCATCGGGTTAGATCGTAAATTTTTGAATGCAGTTTGTAGTATTTATTCAAGGTCTCTTTTTTTGAAACTTGTGGTTTGTTAGAAAAGGGCAATTGAGAATACTGCGAAGTGTTAGTTGTGGAGCTATTCATTTTGGATAATCTACGCTAAAATCGAAAACATGAAAAACAGATTTGAAGAATACTGGGGCACAAATTTAGATGAAGTGGAATCGGGTGCTTATCCCTACAGTTATGGGCTTTGGTTTAAGCGTTTTGAAGAAGAGTTGGGTGTGGCGCTTGAAAAAAAATCATTTAAAAAGGATACAGCTCAAGAGAAGGCGCGTTTTAAGTGTTTGGCTTACATGGCCGTTTCATCAATGGCCAATGAAAACACACCGCGTGACATGGTTGAAAAAACATACCCCCAATTTAATTTGGCTATTTTTGAGTTACAAAAACACTTTGAGCCTTTTGGCCTCATGCTTCGGGCTTTGCACAAAAAATATTTTTTAGAAGAACAATCCAAGGGAAAAACCAACGTCGAGGCGGTCAAAATTCAAAAGGCCTTGTTTAAGAAACATTTTGAGGAGTCATTTGTCCCCAAATCAGCTAAGCTTGCCAAAATCGAAATCGCTTGGGATGCTTAAAAAAATAAGTCTTCAATAAATGCATCCAAGCCACCCAGTGCTTTCATTTTGATGTAAACCACGTCTTTAAGCTGCTGATCGTTCAGGTCCGACAGTTTTAAATCTTCAAGCTTGGGACTTTGAAAATAATTTCGTTGAGCTTGGCTCGACAAAGTGAAATCCAAAATGAGTGCGGCCGGCAAAAGTGTTTTAATCATTTTACTTGGAAGAAACGAACTTTTGAGTTTCAAATTCCATGGATGTGAAAAGGGTTTGTCAGGCGAAGTGATCAGGGTTTTGGCTGTATTTATCTTTTTAAATGGCCATCTTATTGAATTATCATTAAAAAATGATCTCAAAGCATTTAAATCGCTATTGTATTTGATGATATTCCCATTATTTTCTACAATGTTTGTAGAAATATTTGAATCCTTAAAAAAAATCTGATTTTTAA
>JAYRVV010000093.1:0-3012 GCA_041918415.1 Bdellovibrionota bacterium
CCGGTGATTTGGTCAAGCATGTGTTTCAAGATGAAGATGCCCTTTATGTGCTCAATGGTCAAAATGACAGGCTGGATCAATATAACTTGTTTGATTTTTCATATGATCAAAATTTAATCATCAGTGATGAACAGGCTGTGTTTGATGTGGTTGAGGTCATAAACCAGAAGCTCTACTTACTTTCAAACAATCAAAACAAAATTTATGTGTATGATCAAACACAAGATCAATTGAGCACCATCAACCTTTCTGGATTTTCGCCCTACAAGATGAGTTTCTCATCCCAGCGCATTTTTGTGTTGGATCAAAAAGGACGATTCAGCGCTTATGACAAGACCTTTTTAAATCAAAGGGGTGTTCATTTTCAAACCAATCATGAAAACGCCGTCGCTTTTCAATCGATTGATTTTCAAAACAACGTCTTGCATGTGCTTTTAAACGATTCCAAACAGCTGCATTTTTATAAAACAATATTAAGTAGCGATCAAACTTTTAAGCAAAACCCAAAACCAAACCAAGAAACACTTGATCATGATTCAGTGCTTTCGTTTGATGTGGATGAAGGCTCTGATCAACTTGGACTTGTTGACCAAGAAAAATTACATCTTTATCCATTGGATCAGTTTGGTTTAAATTCGTTCATTTCAAATCAAACGCTTGAGTCCATCATAGATCTGCCATTTGAAGGCATCACACACAATGCAAACGATTGGTTTGTGTTAAACGACGTTCAAAACACACTATCCATTTATTCGCGTTTGCCATTTGTTTCAATCACACAGAGTGATGATGGTTCACAAATCACGGTTTTGTCAGATAGGTCAGGGACTTTAAAGTTGGTTTTACAAGATGAGAAAAACATTCAAAATGAAATTGATCTTAGCATCGGCAAAACATTAAAAACTTTAAGCATTGAAAAAAACAAAGCACTTTCGTTCAATGTCGATGAGTTAAAACTGGATGAGGGCATCAACACCCTGTTTGCCTTTGTTCAAGTCTCGGATACTTTAGGTTTTAGAGCCTTGGATGTTGTAATCGATCGGGTGCCCAATGCACCAAGCGGTTTTCGACTTTCTTTTTCAGACCAATAAATTTATGCGCTTTGGAAGGCAAACCTTGAAAGCGATGTTTCACATTATTTATTGTATTTTTCAGATCAAATTCAAAACCTTGATCAGGCTGAGCCAGTCTTGGTTCAACACAACAAGGGTGAAAACCATGAGCATGTGTTTGATTCATTGGAAAATGGGCGAACTTATTATGTAAAAATGGCAGTGGTGGATCAAAGCAATCAAACAAGTCCATTCACAGAAGTTTTGTCCATTCAACCTGAACCAGTATTTAGTTTAATTCATTTTAGTCATGATCGTGGGGGTTGTCATTCCAATCAAGCTTCATTGATCTTGCTTGTGATTTTATTGTTGCTTTTATTCAAGCCAAGACAATCTTTCTTACTTGTTCTTATTTGTTTTGGTTCATTGAAAGCTGCTTCGTTTTCACTGGGTCTGGGTTTTAAGCGCATGAATGAAAGCAATCTTCAAAACATGATTGATGTGCATCCGGGTTTGATGGCCATGTCTCAGTGGGGTAAAAATTTAAAACTCAGCATCAAACTTGGGTATTTTAACAAATCGGGTCGTCTTCATGGCTTGTTGTCTTTGACCCCAAGCCATGATGTGCTTGAATTGACGCAGGTTCCGATTTCGCTTGGTTTTTTAATCTGTCCGTTTGAAAAACTCGGCACCATCATAAGCCCATCATTTGGATTGTCTTATCAAAGTGCTTTTTATATTTTGCGTGAGCCAACCATAAAAAACACAGGAATTAAGCAAGGATTGATGTTGGATGGGGCGATTAGAATTTATTTCTTAAATTCAAAAAATCCAGAATCCATCATGCTTGACATACAAAGGGCATTTTTAGATTTTACTTATCAATACAGTCATCAATTAAGTGCGGGCGCTGATTTATCAAATCAAACGTATGGCCTGAATGTGGGGGCGACATTTTGAAACATGTGTTACTTACGATGTCTTATGATGGACATCAATACTTTGGCTGGCAAAGGCAAAGAGATAAAATCACGGTTCAAGAAACGCTGGAAAATGCGTGTTTGAAGGTGTTTAAACAAAAGATCAATGCATTGGCCAGTTCACGAACAGATTGTGGCGTACATGCACGTGTGCAAATCGTCACCATACACGTATTGACCAAGATGAGCACAAAGCAAATCATGCGTGCCTTAAACATCACTTTACCGTATGACATCCGCATCGAGAAAGTGCATGAAGTCAATGAAAACTTTCATCCAATGAAAAACAGCCAATGGAAGGTGTATCGTTATTATTTTGATTTTTCAAAAACACACAATGTGTATTTTAGACAATATGCTTTATGGACAAAATATGATCTTGATCTGTCTTTGATGAAAAGGGGATCAAAACTTTTTGTGGGTCGACATTCTTTTCACAATTATTTTAATGGCGAGCAGACAACCAAAACCTGTATTCGAAACATCAAGCAAGTAAAATGGGGTAAACGTCACGGTCTTTGGTATTTTGAAGTAACGGGCGATGGTTTTTTAAAAAACATGGTTCGGATGATGGTTGGGGCCTTGATTGAATTGGGTCGGGGCAAAATCAGCCTTGACGACATTGAAAAATCGCTTTGTACTCAAAGTATTAAAAAGGTGGGTTTTAAAGCGCCTGCGCATGCGCTGTTTTTATGGGACGTTGTGTACTCATTGACCGATCTAAAAAATAAATAATACAATAATATCAATGTGTTGAAATGGCATGGCTTTTGCTGTTTTGATTCAAAGATGCTTTTATCAAGGGTCATACGTGTAGGCTTTGCTTTATTGGCTTTTGGCCATGCCATAAGCTTTGCACAAATTCGAAGCGATGATCAAATCAATGATCAAATCAATGATGATGCAAGTGATTTCGAATCTTACATCTTTGAAAAAAATGTTCCTGTGAGTCTTCACTTTCAAGAATTAGCTAAAACAAA
>JAYRVV010000094.1:0-4742 GCA_041918415.1 Bdellovibrionota bacterium
GGACTTTGAAAACAAAAAATTTTCGAAGTTTGATCGGAAACATTCAGTTCCAATGCAAATTGTACAAGCTCATTCTTTTCAAACTTAAGTTCGCTTCGAAATAAAGTGCCGTTTTGTTCGCCTTCAATGGCGTAAAAAAATGTTTGCGCGTGAATTGAACAAACAAACAAAAGCAAAGTTAAAACAAGCGATTTCACAGGCGCCTTATATGAAAATTTTAAAGAAAAAACCATGCGACAAATTGTCGCAGCATAAATTAGATTTAGTATAATAATATCAATATATTATAAAATTGACGCGTAACAATATATGTGCTATAAACACATCTGTGAAAAAACGTGCTTTATGGTTGATCTTACTTTCACCAATTGTGCTGGCACAAGAGGCCTTGATCAAGCTTGATTTGCTTAAATCATCAATTCCTAAGTCGTATTTAAGTAAGCCAAAGTCCTTCGATACCTTGGGAAGACACGTTCTTGCTTTGGCTGCGGGTACCACGGTAGGTTTTTCAAGCAAGTCTATTTTTAAAATTGAAGATGGAGCTTTGTATTTTAACGATGAAAATGAAAAAGTGAGTTCCCCGATTGAAATTGCTTTCAATGGCCACGTACTTCAAAGTCGTTTTAAAGGAGTTAAGCAAAGTCTGTTTGATTCTCAAAGCGCAGATGTTCTTAATGAAAAACGAAAAAAAATTCTACGTTTAAACCTTCGAGGGTTTAGCGTAAATACGCATGAGGTGAGCAATCGACCACGCGTTTTAAAAAATCCTCAAATGAATGAATGTCAAAAGCCATTGATTGTTTACGCAGTGGGTTTGTTTCGAAACTTTGAAACCGAAGAGATGGGTTCAAAGGGCTTTAGCTCCGGAGATTGGGATACCCTTTCCATGCAGCTGGTCCCTGTGTACATTTTAAGTCAATACAACACTGCCCCTGTTGTAGACTTTGCCGACCCTCATTTTTTATATCGAGGTTTTAATGAAGATCGCAGAAAGATACAAAACCATTCAATTGTTCTTCGTGATTCATTGGGGTCTTTTTACAAAAGTCAAAGTGCACACGGCGCCTATTTGAATGATAAGAGAGAAACCGCTCATGGACTTATTCATTATTTTAAAAACGAAGTACCGTTTGAAGCAGAATGGCATGGGGCAGATACATTTTCAGGTGCACAGATTGTTGAGTATGAACCGGGTGTAGAAATTCAATGTTTAGATTATTTAAATTTAAATCAAGATCAAACACATGTGTGGACCTTTCGAGCGGGTGACGGTGGTGCCAAGCGCGATGATTTGGTGGCCTTGCTTAAAGTGAATCTTTTAAATCTTAAGACAGGTGAAACATATTTTTATCGCCAGCGAAACAGTTTGGATGGTATTGATTTGTTGCTTGTGTTTGGTGTCGAAGAAAAATAAAAATCATGTGGCTTAAGGTAAATTGGCCTTCATCTTCGTTCTCGCTCGTTCCCCATTTACCAAGTACGCTTTGCTGACGCGTTTCTTGAGCAGCCTAAAAACTTTATTTTTCTACACGGCCATTATTTATAAAGCAAGGCGGTTGCAAAAACAATCAAGCCCTCGCCTCGACCCAAGGCCCCCATTTTTTCAGGACGCGTGGCTTTGATGGACACTTGGTTTTTTTCCAATTGAAGGGTTTTGGAGATGTGCGCTTGCATGGCCTCAATGAAAGGTGCCAACATGGGTTTTTCACACATGACGGTGCTATCAACATTGGCAATTTTAAAACCATGGGCACTGATTTTTTGAAAAACATTTGAAAGAAAAAAAGTACTCTCTTTGTTTTTAAATGCAGGGTCTTGATCACTGAAATGTTTACCAATGTCACCCAAGGCGCTCGCCCCCAACAGGGCATCACAAATGGCATGAATCAAGGCATCGGCGTCAGAGTGACCTTCAAGTCCCATTTCAAAAGGAATCGTGACACCACCCAACACAATGTTTTTTTTGGAAGATGTAAAGCGGTGAGCATCAATACCTTGTCCGATGCGAATGTTCATGTTCGTCTTGATAAAAGAAATTGAGCCAAGTGTAAATCTTCTTGAGTGGTCACTTTGAAATTGGGCTCTTTTATTTCACAAATATGGGTTTCAAAGCCCAAACATTCAAGTGCAGCGGCATCGTCACTTACATCGATGCCTTTTTCTTTAGCATGACGATATGCTTTTAAAATATTTTCATATTTAAAAATTTGGGGGGTTTGCATGGCCCAGATGTTTTTTCGATCAATGGTTTGCTCAATAAGACCTGATTCTAAGACGCGTTTAAGGGTGTCAGTCACCTTTGAAGCGGCAATGGCGCCAGAACCTTTTTGTGCGGCAAGTAGGGTTTGTTCGATCATGGATGGCAAAACAAGACATCGAGCCGCATCGTGAATGGCGACATAATCTGGTTTTGATTCAAAAGCCTCTAAACCATTGAGAACAGACAGTGCTCGGGTTTGACCTCCACTTACAATGCCGATTAATTTTTCAATGCCATAAGCACGAAATTTCTCAATGGGCCAATCGCATAAATATTGTGAGGGTAAGGTCAAAATGATGTGATCAATCTTGTCGCATTGTTCAAAAGCGAGCAGGGTGTGAATCATTAAGGGTTTACCAAGAATTTCAACAAACTGTTTGGGTTGCTCCAAACCCATGCGAACTCCAGTGCCACCAGCCGTCACGACTGCGCTGGCGCTTAAATCATTTTGCGATCGCATTGTTGGGTGGTGTTAGATGGGTAAAATGTTTTAGAATGTTGGACTCAATTTCATCTTCCGATACTGATTTTGCGATGGCCAATTCTTTGATCAACAAATTTCTCGCACGATCCAAAACGCTGCGTTCTCCAAACGAAAGGGTTTTTCGCCCTTTGAGGACATATAAATCGCGGATGACCTGTGCAATGTCAAACACGGAGCCTGTTTTTAGTTTTTCATTATATTCGCGTTGTCTTCGGTTCCACGTGGTTGTGTCAATGATAACATTGGTATCTTTAAAAACTTCATAGACCTTGCTGACTTTTGATGCATCAATAAGTTTTCTTAAGCCCACACCTTTAACGCCAGAGACAGGAACCATGACGGTCATGTCGGAATCCAAAATGCGCATGACATAAAAGTCAGTGAAATTGCCCGCGATTTCTTTACATTCGATGCGCTCAATGATGCCAACGCCATAAGCTGGGTACACGGCTTTTTGACCAACCGTGAAATCTGTCCCATTCTTTTTTATTGTTTTTACAGGCATGAAGAGACGGTTTATATCAGATTTCAGAACAATATGCAATAGATTGAAATTATTAGATTTTTTTACTATTTGCCTCGATTTCACGCAATATGGCTTGTATGTCTGATTCAGACATTTTTAAAAATGCCACACCCATCCCACAGGGGTGATCTAAAAAGCTTTGTGATTTATGGCTTTGCTTTTTCGATCTCGTCCAGACAACGATGCCTCTGACATTTATTCTTTTTAAACTTCTTGGCAGGGTAAAATCAAAATCAATTTCGCTACCAAGTGGTAAAGTAATGTCCGATTGAATGAACACACCACCTTTTGAAATGTTCATGATCTCGCTTTGATAAAATATATCAGTACTTGATCGATCGATTTTAATTTTTAATTCAACACGTCTGGGACGAGGTTTTTGATTTTTGATATCAACCACGGTGTATTTTTCCAATCAAACTTTGAATGTTGGAAATATTGTTTTGATCAAGTAAATCTTTCAACTCATTTAAAATGTTGATGGTGGCTTGTGTGTCGACAAAATTCATGGTGCCAATCTGTACGGCACTGGCTCCGCAAACCATGAATTCAAGAACATCGTGAGCATTGCAAATTCCACCAACACCGACAATCGGAATGTCGACGTTTTTTGAAACCTCATAAACTTTGGCCAAAGCGATGGGTTTGATGGCCGGTCCGCTCAGACCGCCCATGTAAGTGTGCAAATGTGGTTTTGCGCTTTTCCAATCTATAGCCATCCCACGCACAGAATTGATCAAAACCAAAGCGTCGCATCCACCATCTTTGGCTGCCTTTGCCAGAGACACGATGTCTGTGACGTTCGGTGTGAGCTTGACCCAAAGTGGTTTGTGAGTTTTTTTTCTGATGCGTGATACAAGTGTAAACACCTCGTTAGGATCAGTGCCTAAATCCAGGCCTCCTTTTTTGACATTGGGACAGGACACATTGATTTCCAAAACATCTATGCGTTGATGCTGATCCAGAAAGGTTGCCACCTCAACGAACTCATCAGGATTTTGACCATACACGTTGGTTGCGATGATGGTGTCAATGGACTGAAGTGAGGGCAAAATGTTTTGGCAAAAATAAGGAGCGCCAACATTGTGAAGGCCAATCGAATTGAGCATGCCGCACGCCGTTTCATGAATGCGTGGAGGCTTGTTGCCCTCACGTTGTTGCATGGATAAACCTTTGGTCACAAAGCCACCCAGTTGATTTAAGTCCAGCTGTGAAGCAAATTCCAATCCATAGCCAAAGGTTCCAGAGGCTGCCATGATGGGGTTTTTAAATTCTAAATGGCCAACTTTTGTTTTGAGGGTCATTTGAATTTTTCTTCTAGCTTGTCAAAAAAGATTTCCCATGGTTTTTCTTGAAACAGCTGATGGTACATGCGAAAGCCCGTGACACTGGTTACGTTGATTTCAGTGATCCAAGGACCAATGACATCTAGACCTACCAAAAACAAACCCATCTTCTTTAATACAGGGCCA
>JAYRVV010000095.1:0-3478 GCA_041918415.1 Bdellovibrionota bacterium
AACATTTCAAACCCACGTATTCGATACACAACCAGGGGATCCTTTTGCGCATATCCTTCAAAACCAACTTCTTCTTTGAGATGATCCATGTTGAGCAGATGATCTTTCCACAATTGATCAATGGTTCTTAATTTAACCTCTCTCTCAAGCAAATGCATGATGTCTTTTCCAAATTGATCTTCCTTTTGAGCTAAACTTTTTTCAACCACATCGCATATCAAATCGCGCAAATGCTCTCTTGATTTTGATTGCATGTTAAATTGACTCTGATCAAACTTCAGATCAAATATTTGAAAAATGGATTGATTCATCTCTTCCCAATGCCACTTGTCACCTGTCGTGTTTTCTTGAGTGTTTCGAATGATCAATTCCTCCACAACTTCTTCAATATCTTTTTGAATGAGTCCTGAAATGTCAGCTTGACCCAATACATTTTTTCGCAAGGAATAAACAATGCGGCGCTGTTGATTCATGACATCGTCGTATTTGAGCAAGTGTTTTCGAATGTCAAAATTATGACCTTCCACTCTCTTTTGCGCAGATTCGACCGCTTTTGAAGTCCATTTATGCTCGATGGCTTCGCCTTCTTTCATTCCTGCAAACTCGAGCATCTTTTGCATTCTTTCGGAGCCAAATATTCTCATGAGGTCATCTTCCAATGAAAGATAGAATCTTGATTCTCCCGGATCCCCTTGTCTTCCAGAGCGCCCCCTCAACTGATTGTCGATGCGCCTTGATTCATGCCTTTCGGTGCCCAAGATGAACAATCCATCCAAATCTTTCACGCCTTCACCCAGCACAATGTCGGTACCACGACCCGCCATGTTTGTGGCGATGGTCACCTGGGATTTTTGACCGGCCTGCGCAACAATTTCTGCTTCCCGCTCATGTTGTTTGGCGTTTAAAACATTATGTCGAACCCCGTTTCGCGTTAAGTACTTTGAAAGTTTTTCAGATTTTTCAATCGAGACCGTTCCAACCAAAACAGGTTGACCTTTTTCATGAAGTTTTTTGATGTCTTGTGTAATGGCTTCAAATTTTTCACGTTCGGTTTTGTAAATGACGTCGGGATGGTCTTTTCTGACCATTGGTTTATTGGTTGGTATGGACAACACATCCAACCCATAAATTTTTTCAAATTCTTCAGCTTCAGTTAATGCCGTACCTGTCATGCCACCTAATTTTTTAAACATGCGAAAATAATTTTGAAAAGTGATTGAAGCAAGCGTTTGATTTTCATTTTCAATTTTTACATTTTCTTTGGCTTCAATGGCTTGATGCAAACCATCTGACCATCTTCTTCCTGGCATGAGTCGACCGGTGAATTCATCCACAATCACAATCTGATTGTCCTTGATCACATAATCAACATCCACATGATACATGCTGTGTGCGCGCAAAGCTTGGGTCACGTGATGAACGATTTCAATGTTTTTTGGATCATACAAATTGTTAACACTCAGCAATTTTTCAACATGACTGATTCCATCCTCAGTCAAATGAGCATTTTTGGACTTTTCATCCAATGTGTAATCTTTTTCTTTTTTTAAATTTGGAATGATTCGATTGATGACATAGTACTTGTCTGTTGACTCATCGGTTGGGCCTGAGATGATCAAGGGTGTTCGTGCTTCATCAATTAAAATGGAATCCACCTCATCCACAATGGCATAAAACAATTCACGTTGAACATAATCTTCGAGCCTATACTTCATGTTGTCCCGTAGGTAATCAAAACCAAACTCGTTGTTTTGCCCATACGTCACATCACAGGCATAAGCGCTTCGTCTCTGGACGTCGTTCATGTCGTGGTAAATCACGCCGACAGACAAACCTAAAAACTTATATATTTCACCCATCCATGCAGCATCTCGTTTGGCCAAATAATCATTCACAGTCACAACATGCACACCAAGGCCCATCATGGCGTTTAAATACACGGGCAGTGTGGCCACCAAGGTTTTACCTTCACCCGTTCTCATTTCTGAAATTTTTCCTTGATGTAAGGCAATGCCACCCAACAATTGCACATCAAAGTGTCGCATGTGCAATGTTCTTTTGGCTGCCTCTCTACATACAGCAAAAGCTTGAGGAAGCATTTCATCCATCAAAGCAATTTTGGCGTTAAAATCATTTGTTTGAGAAAGTTTTAGTTTGAACTCAACGGTTTTATTTTTTAATTGCTCATCTGTTAGTTTTGAAATTTCAGGTTCAAGCGCATTGATACGGTCAACCTGAGGCCAAATCTTTTTGATGGTCCTTTCATTTCGACCACCAAATATCTTATCAACAACAAAGTTAAACACAAAGCCTCACAAGCACGATTGATTTAATCAAGAATGTAACGGCTGGGATTTAACGCAACACCATTTTTGACCACTTCATAGTGCAAATGTGGCGCTGTGGATCTTCCTGTAGAGCCCACCTGTGAAATCACTTGTCCACGTCTGACCTTTTGCCCAACCGCAACGAAAATTTTTGAATTGTGACCATAGCGGGTCATCACACCATAACCGTGCTTGATGACCAAAAGCTTTCCATAGCCCTCATCATTCGTCACTTGAATCACAACACCATCAGCAGGTGCGTAAATGTTCGCCCCCATTGGGGCTGAAATGTCGATGCCCGCATGATGTGCGCGTTCACCTGTGAAGGGTGAGGTTCGAAAGCCAAAACCACTGGTGACATGACCCTGAGCTGGCATGATGGACGGGGTTGAGGAAAGTATCGACTGTTGATCCCTTAAAATTTCATAGAGGTGAGAAAGACTCTGCTCTTGCAAAGATGCGTTTTGACCAATGCGATTAACCGTTGCCTCAAGTGAATTCATCTTGAAGGCGTAAGGTTTTTTGGCTTCTTCATCTTGATCCACGTCTTTAACGTACGCCAGATCCATCGGCCCTTTGTTTTTTAGAAAAAGAGCATGTTCATTTTCACTCAATGGCCCCATGGCCCTTTCATCGCTTTGATTTTTTGCCAGTGTTATTTCCCTTAACTTTTGTTCGAAATTTTGAACCCTGATTAATGTGGCTTCTGATGACGCGACTTTGTTGCTTAGATGCTCAAGTTGACTTTCCAAGTACATCAACCGAACTTTGGCCACTTTAAAATCTCTGGATTTTCTAAAATAAATGTAAGATCCAAATGCACACAACAAGGAAACCAAAACCATGATCGCAACAACACCCAGCATGGCCTTTAAAGTTCTTAGAGAAACCGTCCACTTTTTGACCCTAGAGCTTTGGTCAGTGATGACCATGATCGTGTAATGCTTTTGCATATGGTCATGCATATCATCTTTTATAAATTATGGCTAAATTTTAAGGTCTTAGACCACTTTGACCAATATAACCGTGATGTTATCATCACCGCCTCTTGAATTGGCCAGTTCAATAAGTTTACGCGCTGCCTCATCTACATCATTTTGACTCACGATGTCTTGCATCTCAGAATCATCGACCATGTTTGAAAGTCCATC
>JAYRVV010000096.1:0-7996 GCA_041918415.1 Bdellovibrionota bacterium
AAAGAACTTTTTTCACTTTACGTTGCTTTGATATTCAAAGGGCAATTAAAAAAATCAAGTGTCCGTTAAATGTAACCCCAAGTATAAAGCAAATCAGAATCCCTCACCCAACGTCGCCCAATGTCGGTGCGGTAAAACATGTTGGGCAATAAAATGTTTTTTACTCGTGCATAGGTTTCTTTTCGAGCCATCTCCATCGATGAACCCGAACCCGTCACAACCAGAGCATAGCCGCTGCTTCCCGCCAACAACCAGTGGCCTTCAACAAACTTGATGTCTCCAGGATGTATGCCTTCTTTGTTGAGCTTTTTAAACAAAATGGGCGCATCAGAAGCATATTTTTCAAATGTGTCTTTATCATTAAATGGAAACGGTGGGACAGCAATCACAACCCCCAACTGAAAACCTTTTTTGGTTTTTAACGTGTAGGCTTTTGAACTGGCCAAGTCATATAAAAATTCACCCCAAGGGCTTAACACCCCTTCCATTTGAATGTTGATGGTTGGGTATCCAAATCGACTGGTAAACTCAAGTGGATAAATGCCACGGCCATTAACAATACAATTGATGTCGATGTAGCCGATGTATCTGTTGGCTTTAAGTTTGTCTGTCATCTTTTCAAGCGTCGCTTTAAAAAGACTTGTGCCTTCTTTAAAAAACATGCTTGTGCCCATTTCACCCGTCGCCGGCCCAATCTCATCGTTGAACATTCGTTTGTGTTCAAAATTGATGCACGCAGGTTCGATGAATTTTTCACCATTGAAAAAAGCCCCAACGGCAACCTCAACCCCAGAAGCAAATTTTTGAAGTTGAAAACTTTTTATTTTTGTACCCCATGTTTTTTTATAGTGCTCAAGCATCAAAACGATGTCCTCACCCTGCTCTTCTTGGCCAACAAATGATAAAACCTTGTCACTTTGAGCCTTGCCACTTGGTTTAATGACGTACCTTGCAGGATGAGTTCTAACAAATATGACGGCTTCATCAAACGTGTGAAAATCAAACGAGGCCAAGGTCATCAACCCCGCCTGCTTCATTTCCTCTTGCCCAAAATCTCTGTCATTCTCCAATCGATCCCCATAGGCACAACCACCAACCACCAGTTTCCCTTGTTTTCTCAATTTGTCCGCTTGTGAACCAAATCCGATGTCATCAAAAACAATCACATCGGCCCATGCGTACGAGCCTTCCAGATCTTCAGTTTTAGAAACAAATCCATCCCCAACGCTTTTTTCGCTTTTGGCATGTATGTAATAACGAACTTCATGGCCTTCTTTATGAACCTGCCAAGCCAAATCGTGAATGAGGCCAACATTGGAAACAAACAAAAACTTTCTCGCCATTTCAATTGCATTCATGCAACTAAGCTACATTTGATCGTCAATGTTGTTAAGTAAAAAAAAGTCCCTCTCGCCTTTGTGCCTGGGCAGGAAGTGTTCAATCGCACTACAGTTTTTGCAAACGTGTGCTGGTGCGCTCTTGGCCTAAAATTTCCATCACCTCAAACACGCCGGGACTGATTGGACCTCCAACCAGGGCCACGCGCAATGGCTGGGCCAGATCTTTCATTTTTAAATTCAATTGCTTGAGCACATCCTCAAAACAAGCTTTGATTGGATCGTGCGTGAAAACACTTAGAGATTTGAGGGCATCATTTAATTTTTTAAGATGCAATACATTTGGCTGTGTTAAAAATTCAGCTCTCGCCTTTTCATCAAACACAACATCGTCATGATAGTAAAACCTTGATAATTGTGCCATTTCAAGCGTCGTTTTTGCACGATCCCTTAACGCATCAATGGTTTTTTTAGATTGCTCGGTGTTCTTTCTTGATGTTGGAATACATATGAATCGATCAATTTCATTTTGCAGGACTTCAAAACTTTCTTCTTTGATGTAGTGCTGATTGAGCCATAAAAGTTTACTTGTGTTAAACACTCCCGCCGATTTTCCAATGCCCTCAAGGGTGAAATGCTCGATCAATTCTTGCAATGAAAAAATCTCTTGATCTTTGAATGACCAACCCAGTCGTACCAAAAAATTGACCATGGCGTGGGGTAAATAGCCCATGTCCCTGTAGCTCTGAACACTGGTAGCACCATGCCTTTTTGATAAACGCTGCTTATCTTCACCCAAAATCAAGGGCACATGTGCATACACAGGAACATCTCTACCAAAGGCTTCAAACAACAGCACTTGTTTCGCCGTGTTGTTGAGATGATCATCGCCTCGAATCACATGGGTAATGCCCATGTCCATGTCATCCATCGCGGCAACAAAGTTGTACATGGGTGTCCCATCTGACCTGGCCAAAACAAAATCTTCGATGGTTTTATTGCTGTAAACAACAGGACCCTTAACCTTATCATCAATGTGTGTTTGACCTGGGGGAACCAAAAAACGAACAACGTAAGGCTCGTTTCGATCTTGATTTTTAAGCTGCTCTTCTCGGCCATCATATCTTGGTGTTTGTTTTTTTAAAAGTTGGGCCTGCTTTCTTGCTTCCAACTCCTCTTTGGTCATGAAACATTTATAAGCCTTTTTTTGTTGCAACAAAGTTTCAATGCATTGCTTGTGGTATTGAACACGCTGACTTTGGATGATGGGCTGCCCGTCCCAGGTTAAACCAAGCCATTGTAGGCCTTCAAAAATGGCTTCCATGTTCTGTGTCGTGGACCTTTCTTTATCGGTGTCCTCAACCCTCAACAAAAAAGTTCCGTTGTTCTTTTTGGCAAACAAATAATTAAACAGTGCCGTTCTTGCACCGCCAATGTGCAAATACCCCGTCGGACTGGGTGCAAAACGAACAATAGGTTTCTTTTCAAACGACATAGAATCAAACTCCTTTGATTACAACAAGATAAGATTTTTTAATCGTTAATTCATCCATCTTTTAACAGTTTATCCGGAGCGTGTCACTTACAATCAAGTGTAAACTTAAGTTACATTTGGAAACTTTTGTTATTTTTATGTTGTAATTCAATGCTGACCTCTTTAATATCTAAGTTGTATCCGTTGAGGACCCGTACGGGACTAAAGCCAAGCCTGGCAAAGCCCTAAATTCTAAAAACCTCAACACCGCAAACTCTCTCAAGAGTCTCTTAAAGACAGCGCCTAAGAAACCATTGAACAAAGGGAAACATGAGAACCATACTTTTCATCGCGTTCTGTATTCTGTGTTTGCAATCTGGCCCATCCAGGGCTTCGTTGATTGAACTTTTAAGCACCAAGGAACTCACACACAAATCTAAATCCATCGTCTTGGGCAAGGTCTCCTCGCAGTGGTCGAGCTTTGATCCGGAAAAACGCATGGTTTACACCTATGTCAAATTGCTGGTGGATCAAACCATCAAGGGTCAACAACAAAAAGAAATTTTACTTCGCATTCCGGGTGGCCGAACCAAAACCGTTGCCGTCATGGTTCACGGCATGGTCCATTTTGAAAAAGGAGAAAAGACTCTGGTCTTTTTAGATCATGACCAAGATGGCGCACCGACTGTGTTGTCGATGAGTCTTGGAAAATACAGAATTCAAACCGATCCACAAACCCAAGAAGAAATGGCGCACTTTCAAGCGCCCAACAACGCCGAATATGTAAGCCTTAGAAAAAGCCCAAACCTCACGATGCTTTCAGGTCAGCAAGCATCTCATTCATACAAACTAAGTCATTTGATTGGTGAAATTCGCGAAGCCATGAAGGAGGAAAAATAATGAAGCGATTAATTTTGATTTCGCTTTTATTTTTGTCACATCAAATGTGCTTTTCTTTTCAGTTGATTTCATACGAAGGTACTCCTGCAAAATGGGATAAACCTGTCGTCGAATATTCCATGGACATTTTGGGTTCAGACAATTTTGAAGATCACTGTGACATCGACGGACCATGTGTTTCCGAGTTTGACATCATTGAAAGTGCATTCAAGGCGTG
The DNA here is from genome assembly GCA_041918415.1 of Bdellovibrionota bacterium. Lineage (GTDB taxonomy): Bacteria > Bdellovibrionota_G > JALEGL01 > JALEGL01 > JALEGL01 > JAYRVV01. The sequence goes on from JAYRVV010000096.1 coordinate 3,929, forward strand.
GTCATCGATTTCTGGAGTCAACTTAACTTTCGCAGCCAAAACACCCTCAAAAATTAGCAAGACCGGTTATGACGGAAACAACAGCATCGTGTGGGTTGAAAAAAATTGGAAAGGTCAGGCGTTCTCTCCTCCATCCGGCGCATTGGCTGTAACCATTTCAACTTATCGGGTTTCCGACAATAAAATCATTGATAGCGACGTTCATTTTAACGGTGAATACTTTGACTGGGGACACATCAATACGCAATCAGAAAAATTTTCAAACATCATTGATGTTCAAAACATCGCCACGCACGAAATCGGACACTTCATCGGTCTTGACCATTCATCTGAAAGCATGATGGAGACCAACACCAATTTGTACATGGCCACCATGTTTTATGCGTCCGGGCCAGGTGAAGTGTTTAGAAGAGAATTGAAAAATGATGACATTCAAGCTGCGTTGCACTTGTATGCAAAAGACAAACACAAACCATCGGTTCATAGCGTTTACCCATCCGAATTGGACATCAGACAAAACAGTCAGGTCTCAATCACCATTGAAGGCAATCATTTTGATGACTCTGCGCACGTCTTGCTGGTGAGAAAAGATGGTTACTCAGATGTCAATGCACGCATTCTTAAACTGACCGACAACTCAATCGAGGCATCCTTGGATTTGTATGGTGTACCCGGCGGAAAATACGACATCGTCGTTGCCAATGCTTACGAAGCCAAAACCATCCAAAGTGCGGCTTTGCAAATTGAATCGAATTTCATCGCTTCTGACGGCGCAAATTCCGGATCAAGCTACCGTGCGATCACTCAGGGTGGATGCACGGTACAAAACACTCAAAATAAAAACCATCACTTCATCTTGATGCTGTTAATGGTTTTTGTTTCAATGGGTTTATTCAAACCCAAAGGCCTTAAAAACCCTTAACTTTGGTCGATTTTTTATACAACTGCCAGATGATGTGCCAGCTCAATAAAATCACCACTGGGTAAACCACCCACGCGCAGTTTTCAGTTAAACCCAAATTGCCTCCGGCAAAATACGTGGTGTGAGCATTGAGCATGCCCCACATCAAAGGCAAAGAAAGGTACGTGTTATGTTTTGACCTCATGCCTGCCAACGCCACCACTTGAGCATCTGGTGCTTGACCTTCTTTTACAGCGCTGATGATTTTTTGCTGGGCTGGCCAGATTCGAAACCAAACGTTAAATGCCATGATGGTCCCAAACAAAGCTGCCAGGTGTATGTTAAAACCCCGATAACTAAACCCTGCCCACGATGACATCAAAAAGGATACGAGTGCAATCAACGCATACCCGATGGAGATGGAAGCTTTGCCATGTCCCATGGCTTTGAACAATTGATCGTACGCAAACACTGCACAAAAGGTCACCAAAATCATGATGATGGATGCCATATTCCACGAGCCATATTCACCCAAATGTAAACCGCTATGATAAAACACCAAAGCGAGCAAAAGAACACCTGTTGTCCAAGTCCAAAATGCGCCCCAACGAAACCAAAACAAGGTCCTTGGCAAAAGCTCAGGAATTACTTTTCTCTTTGCATCCCCATCAAGGGTCGGTACAAATTGTGCGTTAATAAAATTGAAAAAATACAACAGCCCAATCCATAAAATGCCTGTGAACATGTGAATCCAGCGAAACAATATGTCGATAATTTCCATTTTTTCCTCCTTAAAGGTATTCAAAAAACAAAATCATTGGCAAGATGGGTATTGATATATGTCTATTGTTTTATCGTCAAACTTCATGACCAAACTTATTGAGCCCTTATTTTTATGCGTAGCGTACTAATTGTTGGAGGCGGCATCACCGGTCTTGTCAGTGCGCTTGTGCTTTCACAAAATGGCCATGAAGTCACTTTACTAGAAAAATCACCCAAAATTGGAGGCTTGCTTGCGTGCTTTGATGTGGGCCAAACAAAATTGGAATGCTTTTACCACCATTTCTTTACACACGATTTGGAAATACTTTGGTTGCTCAAAGAACTGGGTATTGAACAACACGTAAAATTTTTTAATTCGACCATGGGCGTGTATCACCAAAATCATTTGTATCCGTTCAATGGTCCAGGGGATCTGTTGCGATTTAAACCATTTTCTCTGTTAAGTAAAATTCGCTTTGCCCTTAGCAGCCTTTACTTAAGTCACAGGGCCCAATGGATAAAGCACGAACATGTTTCTTGCGCCAATTGGTTTAGAAAATATGCTGGCGATGAAGTGTTACAAAAACTTTGGGGTCCTTTGCTAAAAATCAAATTCGCCCACAAAGCAGATCAAATACCTTTATCATGGATGATTGGCCGACTTTCACAACGTGTTCGTTCACGAAATAAAACCCAAGAAAAGCTTGGCTATCTCATGGGTGGTTTAGATGTACTCGTTCAAGCCCTTTTAAAAAGACTTACCCAGAATCATGTTCACATTCATCTTGAGCAAGACATCAAAAAAATAAACGTGCATGGCAACACCATTGAGAGCTTAGAAACAAGTGGCCAAACCTTCAAAGCAGATCGCTTTATCTTCACAACACCAACCCATGTGCTTGGTCAATTGTTTAGATCCATTTTGCCTTCATATTCAAGCCAATTGGATCAAATTGAATACATTCATGCAACTTGCATGATTGTGGAAAGTCAAAAGGCATTATCCAACATATACTGGACCAATGTCACCGACTCACATTATGGCTATGGAGGCGTGATTGAACACACCAATTTAATTGCACCAAGCTTCTATAACCAAAGACACCTGACCTATCTTTCCAGGTACCATTTAAAAGATGAGGCCTTTTCAAAATTAAATCCTAATCAAATCAAAGACCAATGGTTAAAAGATTTGCTTACCATGTTTCCACACATTCGAAGTGAAGACATTCTTGACACCCATTTGTTTCAAACAAAAACGGCTGCAACTTTATGCGATCTTGGGTTTTCAAAAAAGGTTCCAAAGGTTAAGGGGCCCTTACACAACATGTTTGTGATCAACATGGCCCACATTTACCCTGATGAACGAAGTGTGAACAATTCCATTTCAACCGTTCGCGAACTGATGCGTGTGATGCAGGTTAGAACTTCAATCCCGAAGGGGCGAAGCCTGTCTGGGAACATTGGATTTTGACAAATCAGTTTGCTTAACAAGCAACAACTCCTCATGTTGCCCGTTGAATATATAAAGGTAACCATTGTTCAAAGGAATCTTGAATTTAATTAACAATTCCGTTGGAACAATTAATGTATTGACATACGGCGTGACCTTTAAGGCTGTACTGAAAAACTCTTTCACCACACTTGAAATGGTCACTGCGAAATTGTCTAGGGGTCCCACGCCAAGAACATCTTTAAAACCTGGAATGACATTGATTCCTTGAGACGCAAACGAATTGTTCACAAATATCATGCCGCTTTTCATCTTTAGTGTACTTTTTACGTTTTTTAAATAAGTCATGGCTTCGTCTTCATTTTTAAATTTAGATTCAAATTCATAGGGATGATTGATGATCACCAATGCATCCTTTGAAAAACGGTTTTTAGAAATTTCATGGCAATTTTTTTGTGTTTCTTCTCCATTGATTGAAACACAAAGCTTCGAATTTTCAAATGTCAGCTTCTCCTCTTTGATTAAAAATGAATGCTCTGGTCCGCTTTTGACACTTAGATACAATCGACCAATGGGTTCTTTGTCTATGCTGTTCCCTGCATCATTAATCCCAGCAAGAAATTGCGAGCTGTCGGTAAGCTCGATCGATTCTGGATGACAAACTTGAAATAATTTTGTAAATGCAGACCTTGATGTGAATTTTTCACGGGTGTAAAATATTTTGCTTGAGTCATACACCTCTGCTTCACTTTTAAAGCCCTTAATAATTGCTTGAACTCTTTGGCTAGGATGCGCTTCTAAAAATCCATAAGTACTTGGACATTGTGGGTATGCATTCAACCCAATCAAAACGATGCATATGCTGATCAGTTGCTTCATGACGTGTGAAGAAAGCAAGTGTTGTGCCAGTTTTAAATTAATAAATAACCTATTATTTCAATTGGTTATTTAT